>DATNPP010000191.1:0-4298 GCA_036703175.1 Oscillatoriaceae cyanobacterium | reverse complement strand
CCACGACGACCGAGCCGGCGAGGTACGACACGGGCTTCTTGCTCACGGAGCCTCCTGTGAATGCCCGGAACGAATTCCGAGCCTCCGCTAGCCTTCCTCGAACGAGGAGGCGGTGGAATCAGCGGGTGCGACGGCGCGCTGCCCGAGACCGTCTACGGGTTGTCGTTCTCAATCAATTCCGCGCGCTTGTACTCGGCGGCGCGGCGACCCGCCTCGATCGCCTCGTTGAGCAGCGCCATCTTCTCTTCGATCGCCTGGCGCGTCGTATCGAGCATCGACTCGGTGTTGCCGCGGACGTTCTCGAGCATGTCCTGCGTGCGCTCGCGCACGTCCTGCATGGACCCGCCCAGCACCTCGCGCGTCTCGGAACCCGTGCGCGGCGCGACCAGCAAGCCGACCAGAAAGCCGCCTGCGGCTCCGAGGGCGAGCCCTCCGAGCACCTCCCAACCGCTGGACCGATTCTCCATGAGAAATTCTCCTCTTCGCGTTGCGCTGCCGAGCGCCATTATACCACCGCACGGCCCCGGCCCGATCGAATTCGCGGCGCGCGCGCGTTTTCGTTTACGCCCATTGGTGGTACACTGATCACCAGCGCGGCAGCGGCCGCGACGGCGAAAAAATTCTGCACGGTACGCAGGAGCCATCCCGAGCACGCACACCACAACGCGCGCCGGATGGCGGCGGGTCCCCCGAAGGCGGGATCGCCCGGCTTCTCGAAACGTGCGAGAGGAAAGGATTTTTCCTGCTTGACGACGAGCTTTGAGAACTTCGCCCTGCACCCGTCGGTGTTGCAGGGCCTCGCTTCGCGTGGCGGCACGCGCCCGACCCCGCTGCAAGACCGCACGATTCCGCTGATTCTCGACGGCCAGGACGTCCTGGCCCAGGCCGATTCCAGTTCCGGCAAGGTGCTCGCCTATGGGCTGCCGCTGCTTTCCCTGCTCGATCCCGACGAGAAGCCCCAGGCTTTGATCCTCGTCGCGACGAAGGACCGTGCGCGCCGCGTGCAAGAGGCGCTCGCGCCGCATGCCCGCGCCGTGGGCCTGCGCATCGGCATTTTCGCCGAGAGCGGCTCGATGTCCGGAGGCCAGGGCGACGCGCTGCGCCGCGGCGTCGATCTGCTGCTCGGCACCCCCGAGCGCCTGCGTGAACTGGACCATCGCGACATGGTGGATCTCAGCCGGGTGCGGCTGGTCGTTTGGGACGACGTCGAGGCGCTGCTCGCCAACGCGGGCCGGCGCACGCTCGAAACGCTGATGGCCCGCCTGGTTGGCAAGGAGCAGATGCTCGCGTTTTCCGACGCGCTCAGCCCCGAAGTCGAGGCCGTCGCCACCGGCTTCATGGAGTCGCCGGAGTTGATTCGCATGGCGAGCACCGGCCGCGCGCGCCCCGCGCCGCGAGAGCAATCCCAAAACGGCCACGAGCGCCCGCGCGCCGAACAAGGTGAGCGCGGCTCGTCGCGCCGCTCGCGTGGCGGCCGTTCGCGCGGCCGAGGCGGCAATTCGGCCCCCGAGCAGGAGGTGACGCGCCCCGAGACTGGCCCGCTGACGCCGCTGCCTCGCTACGAGACCACCTGGCGCAAGTTCAAGCTCGCGCTCAAGCCCGGTCACCGCCAGTCGCGCGACAGCCTGCACGGCTGGCTCTCGCAACACACGGGCGTGCCGCGCTCGGCCATGCGCGCGGTGACGATCTTCTCGGACCATGCCACCGTCGAGGTGGAAGGCCGCAGCACCGAGCGCTTTCTACAGGGCCTACGCGGCGCGGCGATCGGCTCATAGTTACTGTAAACGCGTCACGTTCAGCCGAGTGGGCAGCGCGCTTTCCGCGCGTTCCAAAGCCTCCTCGGCTTCCTCGCGCACGGCCTCGATCGCCGGTTGCATGGCGCTTTGCAGCATCCATCCCAGCGCGATGCCGATGCCGCAGCCGAGCACCGCGCCGAGCAGCATGCTCGTCGCATCCAGGCCCGGATTGCGGGGCATGGGCAGGCTGGGCAGATTGCGCATGGTGCGCGTCAGCCGGTCCATCGGGGTCTCGGGCTTGCGGCCCAGCCAACCCGAGACGGTGTCCTGAACGTCCTGAAGCATCGCCATCGCGTCCTCCTTCCATCGCCGTGCCGAACGGCGCCGACAGCGCCCGCTCCGCGGACGCCGATAGCTTCATTCTAGCCCGCGGACGGGGCGACACAACCGACGCTTAGCGCTTCCCGAGCATGCGCTTCGTGCGCGTCAGGCCGCGCTCGGCCTCGATGTCTTCCTTGTCGATTGCCAGCGCCGCCGTGTAGGCCTCGATGGCCTCGTACCATTCGGCGAGTTGCTCGTGCAACGTGCCGAGCAATCGGTGCAGATAGCCGAGGGTCGGGCGAATCTCGATCGCCTTCTCGTAGGCCTCCTTGGCCGCCGAGAAGCTCTGCAGCGAGCGATAGATCCGCCCGAGCCAGGCGTAGGCCTGATAGCAGTTCGGATCCATCGAGAGGGCATGCTTGCAGGTCTGGATCGCCTCGTCGTAGCGCTTGTCGACGTACAGACATTCAATGAGGCGCTGGGCGGCAATCAGATCGCGCGAGTTGACCTCGATGGCCCGCCGGTACGCGGCCGCGGCTTGCCCGCGATCGTCGAGCGCCCAGGCCGCCTCGCCCATGTGCCGGAAGAGGTACGGATCGTCGTGCCCCAGTTCGGCCGCGCGGTGGTACGCCGAGAGCGCCTCGGGGAATTCCTCGTTGCGGTGATAGGCCCGGCCGAGCGTGCCCCAGGCCTCGCCCATGTCGGGATCGAGCTCGGTGGCACGTCCCAGAATGCGAATCGCGTTGCGCGGCTTGTCCTGCGCCAAACAAAGCGTGCCCAACAGCGCCGTCAACGGCGCCGAGGCGGGTGCCCGCGAGAGGCCGCGATTGCAGACCTCGATCGCCTCGTCGAGCAGCCCCTGCTTGAAGCGGCAGTTGGCGAGCCAGGTGCAAGCCACTTCGAAGGTCTGGTCGTTCTCGCGAACCTTGCGGAAATAGAGCGCGGCCTTGGCGTAGTCGCCGGCGTTGAAGAGATCGCGACCGACGTCGAGCCACTGGCCCGAGCGCGAGCGTCCCGCCGTGAGGCGCACGCCCTTGAGGCTGATCTGAATGCCGATGCGCCCGTAGCGCAGCATGTGCATGCCCCAGAGCGTGTAGCCGAGCCAGACGCTGAAGAGCGCCGAGGGGGCCAGCGGCTTGAGCTGCCAGAGACGCTTGAAGTGACGCAACGCCTGGGGATAGTCGCGCTGGGCCAGCAGCGCGTAGCCGAGGTTCTCATGGCTCGTCGCGTCGCCGGGTTCGAGGGCGATCGCCTGCTGCAGCACGAACTCCGCGCGCTCGTACTCCTTTTGCCGGAAGTACAACACGCCCATGCTGCCGAGCACGTGCGCGTCACGCGGAAACTCCGCCAGCGCACGGCTGGCCGTCTGCTCCGCCGCCTGGAACTGCTGGGAGTCGTGGTAGGCCCACGCCAGCTCCATCTGGGCGTCGGCGTTGACCGGATGCAACTCGACACACTTCTTGAGCGGCGCGACGGCCGCCTCGTGCTGGCCACGCGCCCGGAACACCTTGCCGAGCCCGAGCCACGCGTCCGCCATGCGTGGCGATTGCGAGATCACGTTCTCGAAGGCCGTTTGCGCCGCGTCCAGTTCGTTCAGCTTGAGCTGGCACCACGCGAGCGCGATCTCGGCGTCGACGAGGCCCGGCATCTGCACGAGCGCCTGACTGAGCAGATCGCGGCCTTCGGCGTAGTTGCCCTCTTCGTAGTGCGCGCGGCCGGCGACGACGAGCGCCTCGACGCTCTCGGGCGCGAGCGCGAGCGTGCGCTCGGCATAGCGTCGCGCATCGGAATATTGGGCCAGCTCGAGACACAGGATCGCGGCGTTAAGCAATCCGCCGGGATTGTTGGGCCGCCGCTGGATCGCCTGTTCCTGAAAGTGCAGCGCCTTGCGCATGTGGCCGAGCTCGAAGTAGACCTTGGCGAGCCCCTCGTAGGCCTCGACGAAGTCCGGATCGATCGTCAGCGCCTCTTGCAGGTAGACGCCGGCCTCGGCGATCGCCCCCGTCTCGAAGGCGATGCCGGCGAGCACGTGAAAGACGTCCACCTGAGGATTGACCTCGGCGACCTGTTCGAAATAGGCTTTCGCCTGCAGAAAATTGCCCGCCTCGAGCGCACGTTGGCCCTCGAGGATCAGTTGATCGGGCGACAGAACGTCCATTCCCGGCTTCCTAACGCGGCCCCATATGGCAATTTATACCCTATATGGTTATCGGAAGACCTGAAGTTTGGCTGAATGGTACG
>DATNPP010000189.1:0-6235 GCA_036703175.1 Oscillatoriaceae cyanobacterium | reverse complement strand
GATCAGATCATCAACAACGCGGCCAAGATGCACTACATGTTCGGCGGGCAGTGGTCCGTGCCGCTGGTGATTCGCACCGCCGCCGGCTACGGCCAGCTCGCGGCGACGCACTCGCAGACCTTCGAGGTTTTCTTCGCGCATGTGCCCGGCCTCAAGGTCGTGATGCCCGGAACGCCGGCGGACGCCAAGGGGCTTTTGAAAGCCGCCGTGCGCGATCCGGATCCGGTGCTCTTCATCGAACACTCCGGCCTCTACGGCCTCAAGGGCGAGGTGCCCGAAGGCGACTTCACGGTGCCGCTCGGGCGCTCCGAAATCAAGCGCGAGGGGCGCGACGCGACGATCGTGACCTACTCGAGCATGCTCAAGCCCAGCCTCGCGGCCGCCGCCAAGCTGGCCGAGGCGGGCATCGAGGTCGAGGTGGTGGACCTGCGCACGTTGCGACCGTTGGACCTGGCGCCCGTGCTGGCCTCGGTGCGCAAGACCAACCGCGTCGTCACGGTCGAAGAGGGCTGGCGCAGCTATGGCGTGGGCGCCGAGATTGCGGCGCGCGTGCAGGAAGAGGCCTTCGACTGGCTCGACGCGCCGGTGGGGCGCGTGGCGGGCAAGGAAGTGCCGATGCCGTACGCCAAGAACCTGGAAAAGCTCTGCATTCCCAATGAACAGGACGTGATCGCGGCGATCAAGGCGACCCTCTGAAGGAGGAAACCCCATGGCCAGCAACGTGCTGATGCCCAAAATGGGCTACGACATGACCGAGGGCAAGATCCTGCGCTGGCTCAAACAGCCGGGGGACGCGGTGAAGAAGGGCGAGGCGATCGCCGAGATCGAGACGGACAAGGTCACGATCGAGATCGAGGCCTTCGTGAGTGGCGTGCTCGCTAAGATCCTCGTGCCTGCGGGCCAAAGCGCCAAGGTGGGCGAGCCGATCGCGATCGTCGCGGCGCCCGGGGAGAAGGTCGAAGCGCCCGCGCCGGCCGGCGAGGCCACTGCGGTGCAGCAGGCTCAAAAGCAGCCGGAGCATCTGCCGGCGCGACCGCCCGAGCCGGAGCCCGCGAAGGTCGAAGAAGGTGAGCGCCTCAAGGCCTCGCCGCTTGCGAAGAAGCTGGCCGCCGAAGCCGGTGTCGACCTGCACGCGCTGCACGGCACCGGGCCAGCAGGGCGTATCGTGCGGCGGGACGTCGAGGGCGCCCTGGCCGCTCCGGCACCGGGCGCGCGTCCCGCGGCACCGGCTGCGACACCGGCGGGCGGTCAGCAGGTGCCGCTGTCGGCGATGCGCCAGGCGATCGGCCGGCGCATGAGCGCCTCGATCGCCCCTGTTCCGCACTTCTACGTGACGATGGCCGTGCGCATGGACGCCGCCATGGCGCTGCGGGCGCAAATCAACGCGGGCCTTGCTCACGACGAGGCCATCTCGGTCAACGACCTGCTGGTGAAGGCCTGCGCGCTGGCCTTGCGCGAGCATCCCGACCTGAACGCCGAGTTCCGCGGCGAGGCGCTCTACTATCCGCCGGAGATCGCCATCAGCGTCGCGGTGGCCCTCGAAGGCGGGTTGATCGCGCCGGACATTCATCAGGCGGACCTCAAGGCGATCGGGGCGATCGCCCGCGAAATCAAGGACAAGGCCGCCCGCGCCCGCAGCGGTCACCTGAAGCCCGATGAATTCGGCCGCGGCACGTTCACGGTCAGCAACCTCGGCATGTTCGGCGTCGAGGCGTTCACGGCGATCGTCACGCCGCCGCAGAGCGCCGTGGTCGCGGTCGGCGCCGTGCAAGACGAAGCCGTCGTACACGACGGTCAGCTGATGGTCGGCCAGGTGATGCGCTTCACGGTCTCGGCGGACCACCGCGTCACGGACGGTGCCGGTTCCGCGCGCTTCGCCGGCACGGTGAAGCAGTTGCTCGAAAACCCGCTGCGGTTGCTGATTTAGCGGCAGGCCTAGTGGCGTGTCGTCGGCGACATGAGCGCGCCGGCGATCGAACTGCGGAATTTTGCGATCGCCCGCACAGTTTTTTATGTTCCGGCCGGATAAGCTCATGGCAAAGGAGGGTGTCATGAAGCGCCAGTACACGATTTTCATCGCAGTTGCTTTGTTCTTCGGCGCGATCGCGCTTTGCCATGCGCTCACCCCTCCGCCGGCGCTCGGCGCCGAGGCGATTCAGGCGCAATAAAAAGGCCGCGGCAGCGCCGCGGCCTCAGAATCGCCGGCTACTTCTTGTCGTGCTGCGCGTCGTACGCGAGCGCGGCGTTCAGCTCGGCCTGCGCCTGCTTGATCAGTTCCATGGCCTTCGCGCGGTGGCCGCCGAAGTCGTGATTGGCCTTGTCCAGCGCCGTCAGGGCGTTGGCGAGGGCATGTTGGGCGCGGCGAATCTCAGGGTGACGCTCGTGGCCGGCGCGCTTCGCGTGGGCAGGTTTCGCGGCGTTGGCGCCGTCGGCGGCCAGGGCGGGCGTGGTCGCGGCCAGGGCCAGGATCGCGGTCGCGGCGAGCAGCAGGTTCTTCATGGGGAAGTCTCCTTTCGTGACGCGTGGAACATGCTCAAGCCTATGCTCGAAAGCTGAGAGCCCCCTGAGCCGGGCTTGATAAGTGGGTGAGAGGTGCTGGTTTTACGAGTTCTTAATCCAGGCTTGTCGGATCCTTAGGGTCATTTTCGCCGTTCGGTTCCGATAAGGCTTGTATGCCCGATTTGCGCAAGAAGTCCCTCTCGCTGGGGGCGATCGCCCTCACCGCCCTGCTTGCGGCTTGCCAGCAAGCCGGCCCGACCATGCCGATGTTCGGCGCGGAGCGGACGTCGCAGCCGATCGGCGCCGAGGCCGTGCCGGGACGCTTGCTCGTGACCTGGCGGCATCCGGAACAGGCGCAGGCGATTCTGCAAAAGCTCGGACTGGCCGAGCATGCGCTCGACGATTCGGACGTGGGCGTCGTGGATCTGGCGAACGGCGTGAGCGCCGAGGCGCTGAAAACGGCGGCCGGCGCGGCGCTGGAGAGCGTGCAGCCGGACTACTTGTTGCATGACTACGCCACGCCGAACGACCCGATGTACGCACGCCAGTACGCGCTGAAGCGCCTCGAGGCGCCCGCGGCCTGGGACATCACGCGCGGCGATCCGAAAGTCAAAATTGCGATCGTCGACACCGGTTGCGACACCGGGCATCCCGATCTGCGCGATCAGATCGTCGGCAGCTTCAACTCGATCGGCTGGCGCGGCGCGCTGGGCGTCGGCTCGGTGCGCGACGACAACGGGCACGGCACCCACTGCGCGGGCATCGCGGCGGCCGAGGGCAACAACGACGAGGGCATCTCGGGCATCGCGCCCGGCTGCAAGCTGCTCGTCGTCAAGGCGCTCGACACGCAGGGCACCGGCTCGGCGTCGGACATCGCCCGTGGCGTGAACTGGGCTGCGGACCATGGGGCGAGCGTCATCTCGCTCTCGATGGGCACCACGCAAGATTCGAGCGTGATGCGCGAGGCCGTGGCGCACGCGCTGCAAAAGGGCGTGGTCGTCGTGGCCGCGATGGGCAACGAGGGCCAGACCTTGCGCAACTATCCGGCGGCCTACCCCGGCGTGATCGCCGTGGGCGCGACGGATCAAAGCGACCAGGTGGCGAGCTTCTCGACGCGCGGCGACTGGATCTCGGTGTCCGCGCCGGGCGTGAGCATCCTCTCGACCACGCCGACCTACCCGGTCACGCTGACGCAGGAGGCCCATCTCGCCGCATCCTACGGCACGATGTCCGGCACGAGCATGGCCACGCCGCTGGTGGCCGGCGTCGCGGCGCTGGTGCGCAGCGCGCATCCGAATTGGACGCCGGCGCAGGTGAAGCAGGACCTCGAGAACACGGCGGTCGGCAGCGGTTTCAGCAGCGCCGAGGGCCACGGCCGCGTCGACGCGCTCGCGGCACTGCGGTAGGAAAGCCCAGCAGGGATGCTGGGCCTCTGCTTCTATTCCTGCAAAATCGCCGTCGGCATCTGGCGGTTGTCGCTCGTGGCGGCCTCGGTGCGCGTGACGCCGATGAGGCCGATGTCGATCGCCTGCGGGTACAATCCGACGCCCTTGTCCAGGGCGTCCTGCAAGGGCATGCCGGCCTCGATCCAGCCGTAGACCGTGCGTGCCAGCATGTGCTTCACGATATGCTCGCCGATGCCCGTCACGGCGATCGCCCCCGAGAGCCCCGCGTAGAAGCCGCAGCCGATGATCGGCGAGTCGCCCACGCGGCCGTAGAGCATCGGGCTGCTGCCGCCGGTCGAGTTGCACACGGCGAAGTTGCCTTCCGCATCCATCGCCACGGCGCCGATCGTGCTGCTGCCGTGCTGTTGAATCACGTCTTGCCAGCGCTTCTTGAAGTTCCAGTGGCGCTTGTAGTCGAAGCTGCGCCACTCTTCCTGGAAGTCGTACTCGGCGTTCTCGGACAGCGCGGCCAGCACCTTGGCGTGGATGGCGCGCGCGCGCTCGGTGACGTGGGTGTACTCCGGAAAGCCCATCACGCGGGCAAACGCCGTCGCGCCCTCGCCCACGAGCAGCCAGTGCGGCGTGTCCGCCACGGCACGGGCGACCAGAATCGGGTTCTTGACCTTCTGAATCGCAGCCACGGCGCCCAGCATGCCGGTCGAGTCCATACAGGCGGCGTCCATCTCGATCGTCTCGCCGTCCATGCGCAGGCTCGAGCCGGAGCCCGCGTTGAAGCGCCCGTCGTCCTCCAGATGCACGGCCGCGACCACCGCGGCCTGCAGGGCGCTCAGGCCTTCCGACAGCACGCGCATGCCCGCCTCGGCCGCCTTGGTGCAGCCGTCGAGGTTCGCGGGAGAGTTACCGACACCGCCGTGTACGGCGATTTGAACGCGGGGGGCCATGATCGTCCTTTCTGTTTCGCGCAGCCATTCTACACCTTGCGGGCGCCTGGCGCTCGCCCTGTCCAAAGCACGGTAGCCATCGTGCGTCGCGCGCTGCTCGGCCCGCAAGGGAGCGTTGTGAACTTCAATCGAAAGTTTTTGAATCGAATCGGCTCCAGCCTGGACGAGCGCTTGCGCGCTAGAGTGGCGCTGCGGGAGGAACGGCCATGGGACGCAATTTCGGACCCATTGCCGGGATGCTGTTGGCGGCTGTGTCGCTTTCAGCCTGCAGCGGGACACCCGGTCTGCCGGGGCCTTCCGAGCAAACTTCCGTGCCCGCTGCAACCGGCGTCTTGAGCGCGCTGGCCGAGCAATCGCCCGATCCGGCCCCCCAGCAGCCGGGGACGCCGTCGCCCGCCACGACGACGTTGCCGCCGGTCTTTCCCGACGTGAGGCCCTGGCCGCCGGCGCCCGCACCGCGGGTGCCCATCGGGGCCTTCGACCTCGCCCACACGCTGATTCCTTTCGCGTCGGACCGCCCGGCGGGCGGCCTCGGCGGCTTCAATCTCTACATTTACGACCTCACGGCGCAGACCGTGCTGCTGCCGCCCGG
The DNA here is from genome assembly GCA_036703175.1 of Oscillatoriaceae cyanobacterium. Taxonomy (GTDB): domain Bacteria; phylum Cyanobacteriota; class Sericytochromatia; order S15B-MN24; family JAQBPE01; genus DATNPP01. The sequence goes on along the minus strand of DATNPP010000189.1, from coordinate 797 downwards.
CGCCAACACGCCCGGCGACGAGTTCAATCCGAGTCTGAGTCAGAGCAATCGCTGGCTGGTCTACGCGACGAACGGCCCCGGGCACTACGAGGTCTGGCTCTACGACCTCGCCTCGCAGTTGGTGAACCCGCTGCCGAACCTGAACACCGGCCCGGATCAAGAATCGCCCGTGATCGACGGCTCCGGCACGCGCATCACGTACCAATCCTTTCTGGGCGGGCGTTATCGCTTGCGCCTGTTCGAGCTGCGCACGCAGACCCAGTTTTCGGTGGCGGCGATCGACGCCCTGGGCACGCCGATTCTGAGCCCGTACATCTCCGCGGACGGCACCAAGCTCGCGTTTGCCACCTCGATCGCCGATCATCAGCGCGACATCTTCCTCTACGACATCCCTTCGGCCACGCTCTGGAGCCCGCCCTTCGTCAACACGCCTTTCGTCGAGGACGAGCCGGTGCTGAGCCCGGACAATCGCCTGCTGGTCTTCTCGACCACCCGGCGCGGCAACGAGGACGTGATGCTGGCCGATCTGCGCTCGGGCTTCGTCGATCCGCTCGTGCTGGCGAACTCGCCGGCCACCGAGCTGACGCCGAGCTTCGTCGGGCCCAAGGCCAACGGTGTCCTGTTCGTCACGGATCGCACGGGCAAGCAGGACCGCCGCATGATGATCTTCTGGCTCGACAAGAACGCGCTCGATACCTTGCCGAACGCCCACGAACCTGGTTACCTCGACACGTTCTCGCCGCCCTAGCGGGCTTGCGGGCCGCGCGTGGCGATCGAGGGCAAGCCGGCCACGAGCG
>DATNPP010000177.1:0-2227 GCA_036703175.1 Oscillatoriaceae cyanobacterium | reverse complement strand
GAACGCCAGCGGCACGACGTCCTGGTTATGCTCGCGCCAGTACCAGACCAGTGAGAATTCGGTGGCGAGAAAATGCTGGTCGGGTCTGAGCTTGGGCAGGACATAGTCCAGCATCGCGCGGTTGGCCTCAAAGCTCGGCAGGTGAGGATGAAGGTCGGCGCCGGAAAGCTCGGGACGCGAGGCGATGAAACGCAGCATCCGCTCGATCGCCGGCGTCCGGTTGCGCGGCAGGTCGAGCCGGTTGAAGGCGCCCATGTAGAGCTGAGTCCCGGAGCCGGCGCCGCCTTGCGTCTTCCAGGCGTCCATCACCGTATTCGCCAGCGTCTCGTAGAAGACGTTCAGCCGCTCGTCGCGCTGCTCGGGCTTGGCCTCGATGAACGGCTCGTTGCCGATCACCAGGATGTCGACCTTGCCCAGCACCACCGGGAGCAGCCGCCGCAGACGCGCGAGCTCGGCCGCCATCTCCGGACTGTCGGGCCGGGGAAAATCGAGCGTGTGATAATTCCATTTGAGACTGAGGATGACGGAGTGGCCGTGCGCCTTGGCGGCGAGAATCGCCCGGACGTTCGGGTCCGTGGCTGGATCGACGTCCCCCATCAGGTGCATGTCGAGAAAGCCGCGCAGCCACGCCGCGTCGACCCGGCTGAGCTCGCGCTCGTCGATGGTCGTAAGGCTTTCATTGTAATTTGCGCCGAGAGCGGCCTGCGCGGCCGCCAGATGGGGCGCCGCCGCCCACGCCAAGGCCAGCGCGCACGCTGCGAAACACGCCGCTTTCCGCATGATTTCCTCCGCCCGTCTCCGGAGGATTTCAGTTGCTCCTCCTGCTATCTTCGCAGGCTTTTAGCATATAAATACGCTCACACAACGCCGATCTGCCCGCGCGAGAGGGGGCGACGCTTGCCTTTCGACCGGTTTTAGGGCGATCAGTGCGCCATGATTGAAGACGGACGCTCCCGCGCATCCTTTTCGCTCGGCCGCAATCTCACGCAGGGGTTGCTGGACGAGCTCGGCAGGAGCATCGTCACCGGGAGCTTCGCCGGGGAGGATTTTCCGATCGAGGCCGAGCTCGCCAAACGCTACGGCGTGAGCCGCTCGGTCACACGCGAAGCGGTCAAGATGCTGACCGCCAAGGGCCTGCTCGGCGCGCGCCCGCGGCAGGGCACCTTCGTCCAGCCCGAGGCGCAGTGGAACCTGCTGGATCCGGATGTGCTGCGCTGGTTGCTCGAGCGCAAATTCTCGATGTCGCTGCTCCGCGGCTTCACCGAGCTTCGCGTGGCGATCGAGCCTGCCGCCGCCGAGCTCGCCGCACGCAACTTGACGCCCGAAGGTCAGGCCAGGCTCGAGGCGGGTTACGCCCGAATGGTGGCGGCGCACGCCGGCGATGACGATCCGCTCGACGCCGATATCGCTTTCCACGTCGCGGTGCTCGAAGCCTCGGGCAATGTCTTTTTCGCCCAGTTCCGCGACATGGTCGCCACGGCGTTGCGCACCTCGATCCGGTTCACCAATCGCTTCAGGGGGGTGCACACCGCCAGCCTGCCGGCGCACAAGGCGGTCAAGGACGCGATCGAGGCGCGCGACACGGCCGGGGCGCACGCGGCGATGGCGACGATGATGCGCAACGTGATGCTGCTCATCGCCGAAGCCGAGGCGAAGGAAGCGTCCAAGCCTTCCTAGGTCGGCCCGGTGACGAGACTGATCCGATCATTCTCCGGGCGGGACCACGCCCCTCGGCGCATCGGCGAGGCGCCTGATCAGCCGGACCTCGGCGGCGCGGTAGGGCGCGCCGTCGGTGTGCAGCACATCGTGGAACCAGATCGTCGGCGGGTCGCTCACGTACGGCCGGCGCCAGCTGTCCCAAGGCAGTTGTGTCTGCTCCTTGCCCTCCACGAATCCCCAGTTGATCATGCCGATATCGTGCTTCTTGCCGATCGGCAGTGAGCCGTCGAACGTCGACCCGTTGCCCCGCGCCATGTATTCGGTGCAGATGATCGGCCGGCCGTAGGTTTCGAGCTGCTTCACCCGCGCCTCGAACTGCTCGGGCCAACCATAGTCGTGGAAGGTCAGCACGTCCGACTCCTCGAGCTGTTCGGCCTCCATCGTGCTGTGCCGCGCATCTTTCGCCCAGTTGTAGCCGTGCCCCCACAGCCCGCTCGTGAGCGGCTGGGTCGGATCGACGGCGCGCGCCCAGGCGAAGACCTGCGGCAAAAGCTGGGCGACCCGCGCG
>DATNPP010000173.1:0-4124 GCA_036703175.1 Oscillatoriaceae cyanobacterium | reverse complement strand
AACATCCCTCCCCCTCGCCAGGGGGAGGGGGCGTTAGTGCGCGATCGCCGTGAGGTCGCCCGACACCGTCACCGTCACGCCGTCGGCATCGAGGTCAAACCCGGTCAGGTGCCAATCCCCCGGCGGCATGGGCAAGCGGCGCAGATCGAAGAGCGGATTGAGCTGCGCGATGGCGGGCGCGAGCAACGCCGGCGGCAACGCCGTGCCGGCGAGGCTCAGCTGCGGATTCGAGACCGCGATTTGCGTGCTGTTCACGATCACCGGCGCGACCGAGAGCGTGAAAGGCACGCCGTAGCCGTTCGGCATGATCGCCTGGCCGTTGAGCGTCACGCGTCCCGGCGCGAGCGCGAGCAGCACGTCGGCGAGCCGCAAATTGGCGCTGCCGCCGAACGGCAGCGGCGTCGTGATGTGGTTGAGCGGCCCTGTGGTCACCAGCCGATCGATTTGTGCCTGCAGCGCGGGCCGCGCGAGGCGCACTTCGGCCTCGGTGGGCGCCGGCTTGAGCAGTACGGCCTGATGGGCGCCGTAGAGCTTGCCGGTATCGAGATGAATGTCGTCGACCGTCAGGTCGATCGCTTCGATCGGCATGCCGTTGGCCGTGTAGCCGGTGATGCTCGCCGTGAGCTCGGGCACCACGCCGAAGGGCAGCTGCAGCAACGGATCGCCCTGCACGTCCGCGGTCGCATGGGCGCCCGGGCCGACGCTTTGCTGCAGGCTATTGGTCAGCGCGTGGTCGATCGTGCCGGGAACGCCCGCGCCCGCCGAGAAGATGAGCACCAGTATGAGCGATGCGATCCAGCCGAACACGTCAGAACCTTTCTCCGACCCCGACCGTGAGGCCCAGGATCGATTGCACGCCGCCCGAGTAGCCGCCGCTCAGGAACAGATGGCCGCCGACGCTGCCGTACCAGGTCGGGTTGAAGTCGTAGTCGCCGCGCAGGGCCGCATCGGCGCCCCAGCGCCCGAAGCTCTCCCCGTTGTCGAGCAGCGTGTAGGTCTCGAGAATGGCCGGATACGCGGTCAGCTCGCCCGTGAAGTCGAAGTTCGATGCCGTCCGGTAGCCGTAGAGGGCCGAGAGGCCCGCGCCGACGTAGAACTTGTCCGCGGTGAGGTAGGTGAGATTCACCACGTCGCCGTTCATGTCGTAGGCGTAGCGCAGCAGCGCGGCGGGGCCGACGGCGGCTTCCCAGTCCGTGTCGCCCGCGAACTTGTAATAGGCGCCGCCTTGCACCATCGTGTCGATGACGTCGTCCTCGACCGTCTGGCCGTTGATGGCCGCATTCAGCGGCACGTAAAGCAGGTCCATCTGCGCGCGTCCGCCCCAGAGGCCGCGCCAGATCTCGGCGCCCAGGTCGCCTCCGGCGAGCAGGCTGCCTTTGAACCCCGACGAATTCGCCTCGGACGCCGACACGAGCGTGGGATCGTCGGGAAGCGTCTCGCTGTAGCTGAGCACCATCTGCCCCTCGCCCCAGCCGCGATCGCGCAGAATCGGCGGCTTCGGCCACACGATCACGCCTGGCGCCGGAGGTGTCGTGGGTGCGGCACTGGGCGCGGGGGCCGCGCTGGCGCCCGCACTCGGAACGGGGGCCGGGCTCTGGCCGGGCGCGGGCGTCGCAGGCGGCGCTTCGCTCGCGGCCTGACCAGGCGTCGCGGTCGCGACCGGCGCCGGCGAGGCGCCGCTCGGCAACGGCGCGGGCGTCGGGCGCGCCGTGAGCTGCGTGTAGAGCGTCGGGTTGAGGTAAGCCATGGCCCGCACCAGCATGCCGAGCATCTGGTAGCGCGTGACGGCCTGATTGGGGAAGAAATACGTGCCGTTCTTGCCCTCGATCAATCGGTAGCGGTTAGTCACCTCGTCGAGCACGTGGTCCAGCGGCGCGCCGGGCTTGATGTCCTTGAAATAGACGGGGTGCGGCTGGTGTTCCGGCGGCGCGATGCCGTCGCGGTGCAGCAGATTGTCGAGCGCCTGGATGGCGTTGCCACGGCTCACGGTGGCGTCGCCTTCGAAGTAGCCGGGCTTGGGCATGCTCATGAGGCCGTAGCCGAGCACGCGCTGCACGGACAGCGTTTCGGCCTCGCCGGGCGGCATGTCGGCGAGCACGATGAAGCTCGACGGCGGGCCGGTGACCGTGTAGAGCTGGCTCAAAATGTGGGCCAGCTCGTAGCGCGTCAGCGCCGCATCGCCCGCGAAGTCGATCGGCGTGCGCCCCGGCATGACGTTCGCTTCGGCGAGCAGGCTCGCCGGACGCGAAGCCCAGTCGCCGCTCGGTATGTCGCGGAACTCGGGCGCGGCCTGCGCGGCGATCGCGAGGGCCAGAACGGCGGTGGCGGCGATGAGAGTGCGTTTCAGCAAGCAGAAATTCCTTGAAGTGCGGCCATATCATTATAGAAGAAAGCGCGGCTGGCGGCTATGCGTTCGCCTGCTTGACCATAGGTCTAGGTAGATCTAAAATGACGCAGAGGATTGCGGCATGTCGGTCGGAACTGAAGAGTCGTTGCTGCCCGTCATACGGGCGTTGATGGAGTGCCACACGCAGGTGGAACGCCTGGCGGCACGCCATATCGAGTCTCTGGGGCTCACACCGGCCCAGTTCGACGTGGTCGCGACGCTGGGCGACACGGCGGGCATGACCTGCAAGGAGTTGGGTGAGCACACGCTGATCACCAAGGGCACGCTGACGCCCGTGCTCACTCGCCTGGAAGAGCGCGGCCTGGTTCGCCGCGAGCGCGGCGAGCAGGATTGCCGCCAGGTGATCGTGTCGCTGACGCCCAAGGGCGAGGCGGTCTATCGCGAGACCTTCATGCCGCACGTGACCTTCATGCGTGCCTACCTGGCCAAGATGTCCCCCGAGCATCAGGGGCGCCTCGTCACGCTGTTGAACGAGTTGAAAGGCGCCTTCGCCGAGTGAGCGATGCGGGCGGGAGGGTTAAGCATCGGCTATGCTAGTTTTAATCTTGCAATAAGAAAGTTCGAGGCGTTCTGGCGCGACAAGCTTCCTCGGAGTAGGGAGTTTTTCGATGTCCGTCAGCTTCAGCAGCCCTGCCTATGGCAGCGCGTTGCCCAACTTTCTGAGCGCGCCGACCGCTGCGCCCGTCTCGTCCTACGAGCCGGCGCCCTGGACGGTCGATCTGTTCTCGAGCACCGGCGCCACGACGCCGGCGCCGGCGCCTCTGACGCCGGCATTCACGATGCCGCAGGCGAATCAGGTATTGAAGGAGCTGCGCGCCGAGCTCAAGCAACTGATCAAGGCTTTCGGGCCGGCGGCCCCGTCCACGCCGACCGCGCCGACCGCGCCGACACCTGCGCCGCACGCGAACGGGGCGACCGATTTCGTCATCTCGTCGTTCAACATTCTGAGCAGCAGCGCCGGGGCCGCCAAGGGCGCCGCGCCGGCCGCCCAGCGCATGCAAGGCGTCGTGGACTTCTTGCATCAGCACAACGTCAGCGTGGTCGGCATGCAGGAAATGAAGACCGATCAGCTCGCGGACTTCAAGCGCCTCGCGGGCAACGAGTACGACGTGTTCACGGGCGTCAGCGGCTTCAAGAACTACTACGACGCGGCGCTCGCCTGGCGCAAGGACACCTGGTCGCTGGTGAGCTCGGGTCGCTTCACCGTGCCGTCCTACTTCGGCATCGCCTCCCAGGTGCCGTACGTGTGCCTGCGCAACAAGCAGACGGGGCAAGAGGCCTACTTCGTCGACGCGCACAATCCGACGAACACCGCCAAGCGCCACCATCAAGAAGGCTACCGCGCGCAGGCGGCGACCGACGAGGCGGCCTTCGTCAAGCAGCTGGAACAGCAGACGGGCTTGCCCGTTTTCATGGTCGGCGACATGAACTCCGTGCAGCCCGCCTACGACACCTTCACGAAGGGCGCGCCCCTGGTGGCGGCGAACGCGCAGGGCGGCAAGCTGAAACATCCGGGCATCGACTGGATCTTCGGCACCAAGGGCGTCTCGTTCAGCGGCTTCCAGCGCCTGCGCGACGCGCTCGTGCAGCGGACGACTGACCATTCCGTGCCGTTCGCGACCGCGCACATCCCGGCGTCCAAGTCCTAGGCGCGCGGCGCCCTAGTCGTTCATGCTCAGCGTGAGGTGCGGCGCCGGCACCTGGTGGTTCTCGCGCA
>DATNPP010000227.1:0-2738 GCA_036703175.1 Oscillatoriaceae cyanobacterium | reverse complement strand
TGAGCGAACTGATCACGTGCTTCTCGCGCAAGCACGTCTTCGGCTACAAGTTCGTGGCCTTCGCGAGTTTGGCGATCGCCTTCATCGGCTTTCTGGTCTGGGGCCACCACATGTTCACCTCGGGCCAGTCGATGTACGCGAGCATGGTCTTCTCGTTCCTGAGCTTTCTGGTCGCCGTGCCTTCGGCGATCAAGATCTTCAACTGGACGGCCACGATGTACAAGGGCGAGATCAGCTTCACGACGCCGATGCTCTACGCGCTGGGCTTCATCGGATTGTTCCTGTGGGGCGGACTCACGGGGCTGTTTCTCGCGTCGCTCGCGATCGACGTGCACATGCAGGACACCTACTTCGTGGTGGCGCACTTCCACTACATCATGGTCGGCGGCATGGTGATGGCCTACCTCGGCGGCATTCACTACTGGTGGCCGAAGATCACCGGGCGCATGTATCCCGAGGCCTGGGGCCGCTTCGCCGCGATTTTGATGTTCGTCGGCTTCAATCTGACCTTCTTTCCGCAGTTCATTCTCGGTTACCTCGGCATGCCGCGCCGCTATCAGGTCTACGCGCCGAATCTTCAGCCGCTGAACGTGCTGTCGAGCGCGGGCGCCTCGATTCTCGCGGTGGCCTACTTTCTGCCGCTCGCCTATTTGATCTGGAGCTACTTCTACGGCGAGCGCGCGCCGGCCAACCCCTGGCTCGCGACCGGCCTCGAATGGCAGACGCCCTCGCCGCCGCCGACGCACAACTTCGAACAGCCGCCGGTCGTCGTGCGCGGCCCGTACGAGTACCAGCCTTTCCGGCCGCAGGTGGACACCGAGGAGGCCCAGAGTGCCTAACGCCGCGCATCTCCACGAGCCTTACGACACCCCCGAGCAGCAGCGCGAGGCCGCGACGCTCGGCATGTGGGTCTTCCTCGGCACCGAGATCATGCTCTTCGGCGCGATGATCATGGGCTTTTGCGCCTACCGCATCAGCTACGCCCAGGCCTTCACGGAGGCGAGCCACCACACGGACCTGCTGCTCGGCACGGCCAACACCGCCGTGCTGCTCACAAGCAGCCTCACGATGGCGCTCGCCGTGCGCTCGGCGCAGCTGGGCTCGCGCAAATGGCTCACGGGCTTGCTTTTCGGCACGATGGGGCTCGGCATCGTGTTTCTGGTGCTCAAGATCGCCGAGTGGATCGAGCACTACCAGCACCATCTGCTGCCGGGCGCCGGCTTCGTGTTTCCCGGCCCGCATTCGGCCACGGCTGAGCTGTTCTTCTACTTCTATTTCCTGCTCACGGGCATTCACGCGCTGCATCTGACGATCGGCTGCGGCGTGATGGCCGTGCTGGCCATTCTCGCCTGGCGCGGCAAGTTCACGCCGGCCTACACCAATCCGGTCGAGATTGGCGGCCTGTACTGGCACCTGGTCGACATCGTGTGGATTTTCCTCTACCCGCTGCTGTATCTGGCGGGTCATCATTGAGGCGCCCATGAGAATCGTTCCGCTGAAGGTCTATTTTTCGGTCTGGATCGCCCTGATGGTCCTGCTGACGGCCACCGTCGTCAGCTACTTCTTCAATCTGGGGCCGTTCAACGTCGCGGTGAACCTGGCGATCGCCGTCGCCAAGGCCTGCCTCGTCATCGTGATCTTCATGCACGTGCGCTACAGCCACAAGCTCGTCTGGCTGTACTCGGTCGGCGCCTTCTACTGGCTCGCGATCATGTTCTCGCTGACCTTTTCGGACTTTCTGACGCGCGGCTACCTGCCGATGCCCGGCAAGTGAACGAGGCCCCGAAACAAGGTATACTGAGAATCACGCTCGTCCGCTCGGGCGCGATTCTGAAAGGAGCCAGAGGCCTTGTTGACCCATGCGACGATCGCCGTGGCCGCGCTGCAAGCCGGCGTGCTGCACTACGCCCTCGCGCCGAGCGCCAACCCCGCCCAGCAGATGCAGGTTCAGCAGCCTGTCATTCGCTACCTCGAGCAACAGCTCGGCATGCGCGTCGAGCTGGACATTCCCAAGGACAACAAGGAACTGATCGACGGCTGTTTGAGCGGCAAGTACGACGTGGCGCACTTCGGCGGCTATGCGTACGTGCAGATTCACGAGCAGGCCGGCTGGCTGCCGCTGGTGCAGGGCAAGCTGGCCCATGCGATGCACACGGTGTTCATCACGCAGTCGGATTCAGACATCAAGACGCTCGACGACCTGAACGGCAAGTCCTTCGGCTTCGGCGATCGCAACTCGGCTTCGGATTACCTGATGCCGACTTACTTCCTGGATCTGAACGACCTGCCCGCGCGGGCGATCTTCAAGCGCATCGACTACACGAAGCACCCGGTGGAGGACGTCGCGAACTACAAGCTCGACGCCGCCGCGGTGGAGCAGGTCAGCTTCCAGCACACGATCAAGTCCGGCGTGGTGCCTGAGAACTCGGTGCGCGTCTTCTACACCACGCCGCCGTTTCCGGACAACCTCTGGGCGACGCGCGCGAATCTGGCGCCCGATTTGCGCACACGCCTGACGAACGCGTTTTTGCGTCTGGACGAGAACAACCCGGCCGACAAGAAGATTCTCGACATCCTGCGCGCGCCCAGCTTCACCGTGCCGCGCAACGAGGACTACGCCAAGGTGCGCGACGCCGAGCTGCTCGAAGGCTTGCTGATCACACACCACGAGCAATAGCCCCCTCCCCCTGGCGAGGGGGAGGGACGCCGAAGCCCTGTTCAGGGGCTGAGGCTGGGTG
>DATNPP010000052.1:0-2602 GCA_036703175.1 Oscillatoriaceae cyanobacterium | reverse complement strand
GATTGCTGGCGTCCGGTGTCGGTGCCGCTCGACGAGCCGATCGTCATGCTCGCGGGCCCCAACGGCTCGGGCAAGACGACGTTTCTCGACGGCATTCGCATCATTCTCAACGCGCCGCGCCTCTCGACCAAGCGCCGCCGCAACAAGTACATGCGCGACAAGCGCCAGATGACGGTCGTCTCGGCCCTCGTGAGCAATTACGAGCTCGACGGCGCGCGGCCCTTCCGCTGCCTGAACCTGAACGAGGACTACGTCACGCTCGCGTGCGTGCTCGTGCCCAGCGCGACCGGCGTCGAGAGCCGCTATCTGATTCTGACCGGCGACGCGACCTTCCAGGAGATTCAGGCCGCCTACGCCGGCAATCGCATCTACGGCCCCGGCGAGTACTCGGACATCCTCTTCAAGGCCGGCGTGTCGCGCTCGTTGCTGTCGATCCTCGCGATCGAACAGGGCGAGACGAACAAGCTCTGCGAGCGCACGCCGCACGAGCTCTTCACCTACGTCATGCAGATCAAGGGCCAACGCGCGGTCATGGACCGCTACGGCGAGGCCAAGGACGGTTACCACAAGGCGCTGGCCGAGCTCGAAGAGCAGCAGAAGCGCCTCACGGTGGAGCAGAACGCGCTCTCCAAGCTCGAGAAGCAAAAGCAGGAGTACGACCTGTTCATCGAGCGGCAGCGCATGATCGACCAGTACCGCACGCAGTTGCCGATCGCCGAGTACAAGGAGGCCCTGGCCGAGCTGAAGCGATTGGGTCCGGACCTCGAGAACGGCCAGCAGCGCCTCGAAGCGCTCAAAACCGACCATACGCAGCTGCGCGACTACTTCGCGAAAGAAATCGACGCCAAGGCGACGCTGACCAAGGCCTTCGCCGGAACGCGCGACAAGGAGCGCGAGCTCGAGGGGCGCCGCACGCAGTTCGCGGGCGAAGGCCGCGCGCTGGACCAGGCCGTCGGCCGCCTCGAAGCCACCAAGCAGGTGGCCGAGCGCGTGCTCGAAGAGGACATGGAAGCGCTCGAGGCCGATCTCGAGGTCGCCGAAGAAGCCGTGGGCCAGGCCCGCGCCCAGCTCACGAGCCTCGATGAGCAGAAGCGCGAGCTGATGACCGTCCTCGCCAGCCTGCAAAAGGGCCAGGTGGTCTACCCGCCCTTCGTCCGCGACATGCGCGAGACGCTGCATCACGCCGACATTCCCGCCACCCTCGTGGCCGAGGCGCTCGAAGTCTCGGATTCGCGCTGGCAGGTGGCCGTCGAATCGATCGTCGGCGGCGATCGCTTCAACTGGATCGTCAAGCCCGAGCACCACGTCGCCTCGCTGGAACTGGCGCGCCGCACCAAGTACCGCCACTACATCTGCGAGCCGAACCGCGATCAGCCGCCCGTGCCCCGCAAGGGCTCGGCGCTCGAGGTCGTCAAGGTGCTCGACTCGCGCGTGCCGCGCTGGGTGCTCGATCGCCTGAACGACACGGCGCTCGTCGAGGACGTCGCGGCCGGCAAGGCGGCGCTGGGCAAGTTCCAGTCCGCCATCACGCAGGACGGCTACAAGGTGGATCGCCGCGGCGGCATCTTCATCGGCGTGCGCCCCGGCGAGTGCTACCTCGGCCAGATGGGCGTCGCCACGCGCGCCAAAGAAGGCCTCGGACGCCTCGAGGAGCTCGAGGAAGAGGCCAAGGAAGTCAAGCAGCAGCTCACGATGTTCAATCGCGAGCTCGCGGAGCGCCGTCAGGCGATCGCGGACCAGAAGAAGCGCCTCGAGTGGGAAGCCCTCAAGCCCGAGTACGAACAGGTACTGTCACAGCGCGAGGCCTGGCAATCCGAGCTCGCGGGCATGGAGACCGAGCTGCGCACGCTGCGCGATCTGCTGCAGGTGCAAGGCCAAAAGCTCTCGGCCGCCGAGCGCGACGCCCAGCAGGCCGAGAACGACCTCGCGCGTCTGCAACGCGAAATCGACACCCTCACGACCCAGCTCGCCAATCGCGAGCCGCAGTTGCGCGCCGCGCGCCAGAAGATTCAACGCTTCGAGGCCGAACTGCCGGCCGCCGCACGCGCGCAAGCGGTGCTGGACAAGATTCCGATGCTCGACATATTGCGCATGCGCATCAACGAGATGGAGACCGAGCTGGCCCACTATCCGGGCTGCCAGGATTCCGCCATCGTGCTGCTTTACGAGAAGCAGGCGCTCAACGTGGCCAATCAGGAAGGCTTCGTGAACCGCCGGCTGCGCGAGGTGCAAGAAGGCGAGGAAGAGCTGCGGGCCTGCCGCCAAAGCTACATCCGGCTCGTGGAGCAGGTGCTCGTGGAGTACCGCGAGGCCTCGCTCGAACTGGCCGCCAAGGCCAACATCAATCTGCACATGGAGCTGCCGAAGCTCTCGGTGGAGGACGACTCGATCGAAAAGGCCGGCTTGCACGTGCAGGTGGCTTACGACGGCAAGGATCTGCGCCCGCTGTCCGATCCGGACCTCTCGGGCGGCCAGAAGGTCATCGTCAGCTTGTTGCTGCTGATGGCCTTGGTGGACGCGCAGTCCGCCCAGAGCCCCGGCTTCTTCATCCTGGACGAGCCGTTCGCGCACCTGTCCGTGGAGCGCATCGACGAGGTGGGCG
>DATNPP010000721.1:0-8164 GCA_036703175.1 Oscillatoriaceae cyanobacterium | reverse complement strand
TCGGTCGTGGCCGTACCAGAGCAACCACTCGGCCAGGTTCAACGCATCGTCGCGCGTGGATCCCGGCAGCGCCACCAGGGCGGCCTGGGCCCGCAACGCGGCTCTCGAATCGTCCGCCTCGAGCAGGGCCGCTGCCAGGCGGCGGCGATAGTCGAGCTGTTGCGGCTCGGCCGTCACCAGCGCCTCGAGGTTCGCGAGGCCCGCGGGCGTGCAATCGTCCTGCGCTTGCGAGATTTTGGCCCAGGCCTCACGCCAGGCGGTCTGGCCGGACGTCCGCGCGAAGATTTGCGCGTACGTGTTCCAGGCGAGCGGCGAGCGCGTGTCCCAGACCTGGGCGATCGCGAGCTGGTGCAGCGCGTCGGTATCCTGCGGATGGCGCTTCGTCCAGCGCCCGAGCTCGGCGATCGCCACGTCCAGCTGGCTGTGGCCCAGCGCGAAGCTCACCAGGCGCTGATGCGGCTCGCTCGCATCCGGTTGGACCTGCACCGCATGCTGCAGCAGGGCGAGCGCTTCCGGCACGCGGCCGGCGCTCGCGAGCTGAGAGAGATACAGATCGCGCACCGACGTGTTCGTGGCATAGCGCGCGTACAGGCGGGCCAGATACGGCAGCGCCTGCGTGTCGTGCAGCGCGATCAACTGATTGGCGAGCAGCAGGCCGGTCTGCGGCGTGCCGGCAAGCTGATCGAGTGCTTTCAGGTACTGCAGCGCTTTATGCGGCTGCTTGGCCGCGACGGCGAAATCGTACGCCTGCTTGAGGCCCTGGGCGTCCCGAGGCGGCGCGTAACGCTCGAGGTCTGCGAGCCCGGCCGTAGGATCGTTGGCGGCCAGATCGAGCTGAATCAGGGTCTTGGCTTCTTCTGGACTCGGCTGCACGGCCATAAGCCCGGCTTGCGCGTTCCGGGCGACCCCGTAGCGGCCGGCCTGCTCGGCCAGCGCACGCAAGCGAATCAGCGCGCGAGGCTCGCGTGGACGCAAACGCACGAGCGCCATTTGATCCCAAAGCGCGGCGTTGGGGTGATGCGCGGCGATCGCGAGCGAAACCAGCTCACCCAGCTCGCTCGCGCCGCGGGGTTGGCGCGCGCCGGACAAAATCGTGTAGGCGCGTGCCGGCCGGTCATCCGCGAGGGCCAGTCGGCGCACCTGGGCGCGCTGCTCGCGCGTGAGGACGGCATGGCGGCTGAGCGCCTCGAGCTGCTCCAGGCCCTCGCCCGGCTCGTCCGCGCGTTCATAGGCCGTGGCGAGCTGCGCTTGTAAACGCAGATCCTGCGGATGCGCCTGGTGCTCATGCAGCAGCAATCGCACCGCTTGCTCGACATCCGCCGAGCGCACGGCCGCCTCGCCGAGATCGGCCGGCCGTGGGCGCATCAAAAGCAGCAGGCCGGCGAACAGCGCGAGCGCGCCGACGCCCCACAGCCACCGCCGCATCACCAGCTCACCTCCAACTTTTCGAGCCCCCTCGGCGCCGAGAGCGCCAAATGCCCCGTGGCGTCCGCCTGCAGCGATCCCGCGAAATCTCCGGTGACGCGCACAAGCTGGCCGGGCGCGAAGCCCGCGAGCCTGAGCGTGATGGGCGCCTCGCCCTGAAAGGCCGCGTCGAGGCGGCGATCGCCCCGTCGCCAGGACGCCAGCGGCGCGCTCGCCGAGCTCAGATAAGGCACCGCCGGCGGCGCCGTCGTGAGCACCACGCGGGCCTCCGGTGCGCTCAGGTGAACGTACAAGCTGCCGTTGGCGTGATTGTACCCCGCCACGCCCGTGCTCGCCAGCAGATCGACCCCACCGGGCCGATCGTCGAAGCGCAACGTGCGGCAGTCGCCCGCGTTCGCCACGCGCCAGGCGCCCGGGCCGTCCGGCGAAACGCTGCCGGCGAAAAAGCCGTCGACCACGCGGCAGTACTCGGCCACCGTCACGTGACACAGGGGCTGCCCCTCGGCCCAGCGATAGAGGGCCTGCAGGGTCTTCAAGCCTGCGATCCGCTCTCCCGAGTAGTAGTGGTAGTACAAATTCACCGGCAACATGCGCCGCGGTGATTCCGTGAAGCGAAAGAGCGCCAGGGCCTTGATCTGGCCGTCGAAAGGGCCCGTCCAGAGGTTGGTGAAGAGGTTCTCGTTACCGCAGGACGCGAACACCTGCCAGTAAGGCCCCACGCGGTGGGCCAACGGCGTCAGGTTCGCGTAAGAGGGAAAGCGCGTGTCGAGCACCGGATCCCCGCCGTTCAGGTTCGCGACTCCCATCGCCGCCGCGCGCGCGAGGTAGGGCAAGGTGGGATTGGCCTCGCCGCTCCAGAGCATGGCCTCGACTTTCTTATTCGCAGGAAGCAAAGTCTGGATGTAGCGGATAGAATCGTCGACCTCGTGCACCGGAAGCAGCGGCTTGTGGGGTTCGTTCAGGGCCTCGTCCGCGCTGTCGCTCGTCGCCCCGAGATGCGGCACGATGCCCTTCTCGAAATCGAACGGATGCGAGTAAGTGTGGCTGCCGGCGTGCACGTTGGGCAGCGCGAAGATCGAGCGGGCGATCGCCTCCAGCTTCGAATGATCGCACACCTCGCGCACGATGATCGAGGCCGTGGTCGGCAGCCAGGTCTTTTCGAGCACCTGGTCGCGAATCACCTCGGCGGCGTAGGGCGTGCCGCGCATGTGCGCGCGATTGGAGAAGCCGTCCCCGTCGATGTGCGCGTAGAAAAGCCGCCGGCCGTCGAGCGTGGTCGTGTCGAGCGCCGGCTCGCCGGGTGCCTTGAGCCCACCGAAAAGCCAGAAGGGATCGACGCGCCAGCGCAGGCCGTAGGTGAGCGGATTGACCTCGAAGAGGCAATCGCGCGAGGCGGCGAAGACGCCGTGCGGACCGGCGACGCCCAGATCGGCGATCGTGCCGTTCTCGTCGCGCTCGCGCAGAAAGGCCTGATTGTGCGCATCCGTGCTTCGATAGGGCGCAAAAGCGGGCGGCGGCGTGAAGCCGCACTCGAAGGCGGCGTGCGGGCCCGCGAGTGCCGTCACGTGACGCGGGTCGTCCGACCCGGCCGTCGATTGCATTCCGAGCCGGGCGAGCACTCCTTGCCAGAGCGCGTCCGGCGCGCGGCGGCCATCCGCGCCGGCTTGCAGCAGCGCGGGACCGCCGAGCAGGTAGAGCGGCCGGCCCGAGTCCAGCCAGGCGTCGAGCCAGCGGTCGTAGGCCGCCGGATCGGACGTCAGGGCTCCTTCGGCCAGCACGATCACGCCGCGCGCCGCGGCCGTCTCGTCCGGTGTGGGCACGCCGTCGCCGAGATCGTGGTAGCGCACGATGAGGCCCAGATGGTTCAGCACCGCCTCGGTGGCCATGTAGGGCGATTCGTCGCGCAGCACGCCTTTGGCCCCCGGCTCGACGAGCACGAGCACCTCGCGCCCCTGAGCCAGGGCCGGCGCGGCTGGGGCCAAAAGGGCGGCGAGAAGCATCGACAGGACGGGCAAGCGGCGCATGGTCATCTAGCTGAGCGGCAAGCGCATGAAGACGTGGTACTCCAGGTCACGGAAGGCGTTGGCAAGCAGTTGCAGGCCGACCAGCAGCGTGAGGCCGCAGCTCGCGCAATAGCCGATGCCGTAGTCCGGCATGCCGCCCGCGAACGCCAAGAGCGTGAAAGCCGTGTTGCTCACGAAGAAGACCAGCGCCAGGAACATCGCTTCCATGCGGTACTCCAGATAGAGCAGCAGAATCAGCACCATCAGATGCAGCACGTGCAGCATCGCGCCCAGCGCGCCGTAGCGGAAGACGAAGAGCGAGAGCCAGTTGAGATGCAGGCCCATCACGATCTCGGGCGCGAAGAAGATCGCGAAGGCCGTGATCGGCGCCTGCACCTTGAGCACCAGCACGAGGTTGCGCCAGAGCGTGCGGGCCATCTCGCGCTTGGCATGCAGCAGGGTCTCCAGACGCTCGTGGGCGGCGATCGCCGCGAAGTAGGCCCGGTAGGTGTCGTAGAAGTCCGTCTCCACGCGCAGCAGAAACATGCCGAGCGCCGGCACGATCGTGAGGTAAGCGAGGAACATGGCGTTGTCGTAAAGCGGCGAGACGTGCAGCGCGCCGAGCACCTGGCGGCCGGCGTCGCGGTTGTACCAGAAGAGGATCTTGTCGATCCAGATGCCCAAGTTGTAGGCGAGCCCCGTCACGGCGAGCGGCCAGAAGCGCTTGTGGTACTGCCAGAACGCTTCCGGATGAAGGCCGGGCAAGCCGAACTCGCGCTTGAGGCGGTAGAGCAGCAAAAAGAAAGTGAGCAGGTAGCCGGCCGTGAAACCCGCGAGCTGGCCGGAAAGCCCGCTGCGAAAAGCGCCGTAGACGCCGCCGCCCACGCTGATGAAGAATCCCGCGAAGAAGGCGAGCACGATCCAGCGGTAGTCCTTCGCGGCCGACAAAAAGATCATCGCGAGCCAGGTGCCCGTGATCGCGAGGTAGAGCAGCAGCGCCATGGCCTTCGTGGGCACGTCCAGGGGCACGAAGGAAAGGAACGCGACCGCCAGCAGCGCCTGCACCACGAAGATCGGCGCGCTCAGCTCGGCGAACGCCGGCGAGACGAAGTCCCAGCGGCCTTCGAAGAGACGATCCGCCAGGTAGCGGTTCGCGACCATCTGAAAGAAGCCGATCACGATCAGCGAGAAGGCGAAGACGTAGCTCACGATCGCGAGAAAGATGTCGTAGCGCTGGCTGCCCTGATGCAGCGGACTGAGGGCGCCCAGCACCTCGAGCGCCGTCGAGCTCGCGATCCAGGGCCCGGCCGCGATCACCATGGCGTAAGTGAGGGCCTTGAGCGGCCCGCTGAATCCGTCTTGCTGGAGCATGCGCCGCAGCGTGAATCCGATGCCGGCCATCAGGCGCTCCAGCGCGTTCGCGCCAATTCGCCGTACAGGGCGCGATAGGCGCTGAAGACCTGATCGAGGCGATAGAAGCGGCTCAAACGCGCGTAGCCGGCCTCGGCCATCGCGCGATGGCGATCCGGATCCTCAGCCAGGGTCACGATCGCCTCGGCGACCGCTTGCGGCGTCGCGACGGGGCACACGAAGCCGGCGGGGCCCAACAGCGCGTCTTCGCCCTCGCGGCCCTCGATCATCTCGCGACAGGCCCCCACGTCCGTGCTGACGCTGGGCAAGCCGGCGGCCCAGCCCTCGAGAATCGCGAACGGCTGGGACTCCGAGATGCTCGTGAGCACGTTGAGGTCCAGATCGCCGAGCCATTGCTCGACGTTCACCTTGCCCGTGAAGGTCACGAAGCGCTGAATGCCCAGCGTGCGCGCGAGCTCCTGGCACTCGTAGTAATAGTCCGGATCCTCGTCCGTCGGCCCCAGCACGAAGGCCTCGATCGGGCGCTCCAGGCTCGCGAGCTGCACGGCGCGCAGAAAGGTCTTCACGTCCTTGATCGGCACCACGCGGCCGACCAGGCCCACGCGGAAGGGGCGATCGCGCCAAGCGCGCGGCTTGCGTGCCGACTCGAAGCGCGCCAGGTCGATGCCGTTCGGCACGTTCACGAGCTTTCTGGGATTCGCTCCGGCGTCGACCTGGTACTGGCGATTGACGTCGTTGAGCGCCACGATGCGATCGGCCGCGTCATAGGCCAATCGGCCGAGAAAGTCGTACTGGTGGCGCCACCAGGTCTTGAAGAAGGCGTCGTCCTGCACGTAGGCCGAGCCTTCCTGCGGCTCGCGGTAGATCCAATCGGCCTGGGCGATTTCGATGGCGCGCTCGCGTGTGTAAATGCCGTGCTCGGTGAGCAGCATGCCGGCGCCGAGGCGATTCTTGGCGATCGCCGCGAGACACCCCGCGTAGCCGGTCGAGAGCGGGTGGTAGACCTTGGCCTTGGGCAGCGGCACGTCCAACAGGCGGAAGACCGGCCCGTGCGTCGAGCGCCAGGACCAGTAGTAGTCCAGAAACGAAACCTGGCGGCCACGCTCGCCGTACATGCGCACCAAAAAGTCCCAGCTCGACCGCGCGGACAGAAGCGAAAAGGCCGTCTGGCGCGCTGTCTGCAGCAGGTAGTCGATGCGTCCGAAGAAGGGACAGCGCGAGGCCGCCGGCTCGCCGTGGAAGCGGTGCAGCGGCTCCAGCACCTCGGCCGGCAAGTTCTTCACGGGCGCGGCCTTCATTTCATCGAACAGATAGACGTTCTGGCGCACCACGACGTTCTTGGGTACCACATAGCGCTCCTCGCGCGCGAAGCTCGCGTCCGGCATGATCACGCACAGCGCGAAGCGCACCTCGGGCAGGCCCGTCACCAATTGATGCGTCCAGTTCGCCACGCCGCCCGTGATATACGGGTAGGCGCCCTCGACGACGAGGCAGACGTCAACCGACATGGGCTGCTTCCCAGTACGACGCGACCTCCTGCAAGCCGCCGGCGCGCGCGAGCGGGCGCGTGGCGTCGCGCAGGGCATCCAATCGGCCGAGCGCGAACAGGGCCTCGCAGCGGCATACGGCGGCTTCGGTACACTCGGGATCGAGCGCGAGCGCGGCCTCGGCCGCCTCGAGCGCGGCGCTTGATTGCCGGCGGCCCGCGTAGCTCGCCGCCATATGCAGCCAACCTTCGAGCGCCTCCGGGCCCATCAGGGCACGCCGTGCCGCTGTTTCGCATTCCTGCCAGAAGCTCTCCGCGGCGCGCGGCGCGGGCAATCCGGACTCGGCGTAGCGGCGTGCCACGCGCGCGAGGCCCAGCCAGGCGCGCGCCGGCGCGTCTTTCGCTTTCGTGGCCTCGCGGGCGAGGTTGAGCGCGCTCACGAGCGTCTCCTCCTTGCGCAGCAGCGCGAGCGAGGCCAGCAGGCGCGTGTCGTCCGCGCTGTGCGTCAGCGCCTGGCGCAGCACTCTCACGCCGCCGTCGCCCTCGAGTTCCGCCAGCGCCGTCGCAGCGCTCTGCTTGGCCGCAAGCTCGCCCTGCGTGAGCTGATCGCGCAGCGGCATCACGCCGACCTCGCGCAGCAAGCGCGCGCGCGGATCGATGGGGCGCAAGACGGGCGACTCGCGGTGGGCGAACGCGATGTAGCGGCGATAGGCATCCAGCACGCTCGTCTCGCGTCGCCCGACGCGGCCGAAGACCAGCCAGGCGCAGGCGCTGCCGACCACCGGAACGCACAGCGTCAGCGAGCAAGCTTGCAGACCGAGCTCGCGTCCCCCGGGGCCCGGGCGGCGCCACAAGCGCCAGGCGCCGTAGCCGGAAAGCATATGAAGCGGCACGAGCAGCCAGAGCGGGCAGCCGACCCAGAAAAGTCCGCCGAGCAGCGGCCCGGAAACCGCGAGTGCGATCGCCTTCCAGCGCCAGCTTTTGGCTTCCGCGAACGCCTCAGCCGGCACGCTTGAGCTCCGAAGAAAACACGACGGATTGCAGCGCTTGCAAAAGGGACTCGGCATCGGCGTGTCCCTCCTGATTGCCGCCCACGGCCAGCAAGCAGTCCGGCAGGGCCTCAGCCAAACGGGAGGTGAGAATCCGAGCGCCTTCGATCGGCGTCACCGGCAGCACGAGCAAGAACGAGCCGCGCGAACGGTGATGGCCCAGCACGTCGACGTTGCGCAATCGCGATTTGAGCACGTTCGCGACGGCGACGGCGCCCTGCTCCCAGGCGGCCCCTTCGGCCGTATCGAGCCCGGGATGGCGCACCAGCACCACGGAGAGCGGCAGCTCGTAGCGGCGCGCCGCGCTCCACTCCTGAGCCAGGCGATCGTTCATGTAGGCCACGCGGCGAATGCGCGTGACGGGATGGTCGCGCTGCTGCTCCTGGGCCTCCTGGTAGGTCTCGGAATTGGCGAGCGAGCGGCTGGCCCAGTCCGCCAGCAGCGCGAGCATCTGGCGCGTGGCCGGCGTGAGTTGGCGGAACGGCAAGCGCTCGATCGCGACCACGCCGCGCGGGCGGCCGTCGGCGTGCACGAGCGGCGCGGCCAGGTAGACGCCGGCGCGTGCGTGGTCTTCCTCGCGAGTGACGGCCAATGGCTCGTGCCGCACGGCGACCGTGTAAAGGGGATGATCCGCGCCGAGAGACAACGCCCGCTCGGCCTCGCCCTGCGCGGCGGCGAGCACGAGGCGATCGCCTTCCAGCAGATAGACCGAGGCGGCCTCGATCTCCAGAAATCGCGCGAGCAATCGTAGCATCGCAGGCGGAATCTGCTGGGGCACCAGGCTCTCGAGCTCACGGGCCGACTCGTACAGGCTGGCGATCGTCTGGGCC
>DATNPP010000719.1:0-1776 GCA_036703175.1 Oscillatoriaceae cyanobacterium | reverse complement strand
TCCGTCAGGTAGTCGACCTTGGCGCGCTGGCCGCTCTCGTGCACCTTGTAGTCCCGCATCTCGGCGAGGGCCTCGTCGACGCTCCAGTCGTCGCGCGCCATGCGCAAGCAAGCGGCCATCGTGCCGGTGCGATCCACGCCGTGGTAGCAATGGAAGAACACGACGCCGTTCTCCGGATTCATCACGTGCTGCAGAAAATCCAGCGTCGTGTCGTGGCTCGGCGCATCCAGCGGCGGCAACGGCAGGTAGACGTAGCGCATGCCCAGCCGCTCGACGATGCGGCGCTCATAGTCGCACTCCGGGCGCAGATTGATCACCGTCTGCACCCCGATTTCCTGCAGCGCCCGCAGCGCGCGCAAGCTCGGCTGGGCGCCGCGGTAGACGTTGTCGCCGACGCTGCCGAACTTGCCCACCTCGCGGCCGCGCGGCAGATAGCGCGTGGCCGTGCCGTAGAGCCAGTAGCCGGCGCGGCGCAGGCGCGGATTCTGGCGGCCAAGATCGATCATGCGTGTGGCGGCGCCGTGAATCAGGCGATCGCGCGTGGCCTTGAGCCGCTGCTTGAGCGACTGGCTCTCGTCAGGGACGGAGGATTCGGTCTCGGACATGCCCTTCAGTATACCGCTCAGGCCTCGACCTTTGCGATCGCCCCGTGCGCTGCAGGCAAGCGAAGCCGGAACAGGCTGCCCTTGCCGGGAGTGGATTCGACCTCAATGCGCCCCCCGTGGGCCCCCGCGATCTGCTGGCAAACGGACAATCCGAGCCCGGTGCCCTTGCCCACGGGCTTGGTCGTGAAGAACGGATCGAAGATCTTCGGCAAGGTCAGTGGGTCGATGCCGGGTCCGTTGTCGCGCACCTCGACGACGATTTGCTGGCCGTCCACGGCGCTGCGCACGCTCACGTGCCGCGGCGCGTCCACCTCGGCGATCGCGTCGAGGGCATTCACGAGCAGATTCGTGACGATCTGCCCCAGCTCGGTGGCGTTGCCGATCACCGGCGGCATCTCGGCCAGATCGAGCGCCAGGGTGCCCTGCACGAGCTTGATGCGATGCTGCAACAGGTCGATCGATTCCCGCACGACGCGATTGATCGACAACGAGCGTTGCTCGGGCGTGGCCTGGCGCGAGAAGTTCAGCAGATTGGACACGATCGCCTTGCAACGCTGCGCACCGGCCTCGATGAGCGCGAGGCTCTCGCGCGTGTCGGCGTCTTCGGCGTCGAGCAGCAGCAGCTGCACGTTGGCGAGCACGGCCGCCAGCGGGTTGTTCAGCTCGTGCGCCACGCCGCCGGCCAGCGTGCCGACGGTCGCCAGCTTCTCGGTCTGCATGAGCTGCGCCTGGGTCTCTTTCAGCGTGGTGATCGCCTGCTCGAGCTGCGCCGTGCGATCGCGCACCTTCTCTTCGAGGCTCTCGTTCAGGCGGTTGATCGTCAGATAGGCCTGGGTGTTCTGAATCACGAGGGCGAGCTTGGCGGCGACGTTCACCACGAAGCCCACCTCGTTGCGATGGAAGCTGCGGCGATCCTCGCGCTCGAAGACGGCCAGCACGCCGAAGACGTGGTTGCTCGCCATGATGGGCACGGCGATCGCCTGCTTCTCCTGGCACAGCTCGCGGGGTTTCACGTCCTTGAGCGCCTTGAGCTCGCCGCCGTGAACCCACTGCAGCGTGCGCTGCTTGAGCGCTTGCATCGCGAGCATGGCGCAGGGCTCGTGGCCGAGATCCGCCTCGCGCATGTAAGGGCAGCCGACCGCCACGGACAATCGCACCGCGCCCGTCTCCT
>DATNPP010000715.1:0-11150 GCA_036703175.1 Oscillatoriaceae cyanobacterium | reverse complement strand
GGCGCGGGCGCCACCTTCGCCGTGCTGGCGGGGTTGCTGTTGCTCACGCTGACGCGCGTGCCGCTGCATCTGCCGCGCCCCGAGGTGCGCGAGCCGGTTTAAACGACGTTGTCCGAGTTTTGGCGACAGCGACGATCGCTTCGTCATTTTTACTGATCCACCGAGGCGATCATCATGCTTTACTGGGCACACAGGAGAATCGAGCATGTTGGGACGAACATGGGTGATCGCGGCGTTGGTTCTGGGCGTTTCGGCTTGCAATGCGGCCGCCGCTCCGAAACCAGCGTCCAACCCCTCGCGTGGCGCGCTTTCCACCGTTTCGGCGGGGGCTCCTGAGGTGCACATCGCGCTGAATGCGGCCATTCAGGCGCTGCGACGCCCGGAATGGTTGAACGACCCGACGCTAACGTCGCGACGGCTCGACCAGGCCGAGGAATCGGGGACGCCCGCGCGAACGTTCCGCCTCACGCTGGAGGCCTCGAATCGCGGCAAGGTCCGCATGCTGCGTTCCACGGTCGTTCTGGACGCGCGCGGCAACGCCACGCTGACGCGCCTCGAGCTCGGCCCCCCCGACAGCACCGCGCCGCTACGCGTGATGCCCGCTGCGAACAATCTGCCCGGCGGTTTCACACAGCAGAACCCTTCGGACGCCGCCATGAAGGCCGCGGCCACCCAGGCCCTGCACTTGCTCGGCGGCACGGACTGGTTCGGCCATCCGCTCGAGCTTGTTGCGGTCAAAACGGCGATGACGCAGGTCGTGGCGGGCCTCAACACGTATCTGGACATGACGGTGACGACCGGCGGCCAAACCCGCCAGGTCGGCGTGATCATGTACCGGGACATTCGGGGCAACACGAGCCTGTCCTGGGCCCGCCTCGCGTTGCCGGGCGAGTAATCCTGACGAGGAGGAGCGCCATGCTCGGAGAACTGTCGAAAGACGAGATCGAGTCGCTGCTCTACCACGAGCCTGTCGGGCGCATCGGCTGCACGAACGACGGCCGTGTCTACGTCGTGCCGATCTCGTTCGCCTACGACGGCAAGGCCGTCTACGGCCACAGCCGCGAGGGCCAGAAGATCGCTATGATGCGCGCCAATCCCAACGTCTGCTTCGAGGTGGAGCACGTCGACGAATTGAACCGCTGGCGCAGCGTGATCCTCTGGGGCCAGTACGAGGAGCTCGACGGCGAGCAGGCGAACTGGGCCATGGCGCTGCTGAACGAGCGGCTGATGCCCGCGCTCGACACGCACGACACGCATGGGGCCGTCCACGCCGGCCGGCTGCACATCGAGCCGGTGGTCTACCGCATCACCGTCAACGAGAAGTCGGGGCGCTTCGAGACGCCCTAGCGCCCGCTCAATCGGGCAAGGTGATCTCGAGCCGCAGCAGCGCCGATCCGAGCGTCTTGCCCAGATTGTCGCTGCGCAGCGAGCGCGAAGCCCCGCCCGCGAGCGCGCCGTCGATCACGAACTTGAGCGCGAGCAGATTGGGCAGCTCGTAGCGCGCCACGGGGCCGGTCGCGATGCCTTCGAAGTGGCGCGCCACGGCTTCGGCCGTCACCTGCTCCGCGAGCAGGCGATAGCCGGCCGCGTCGCGCGCGAACAATCCGATGTCGGCGCGATCGCCCTTGTCGCCGCTGCGCGCGAAGGCGACCTTGGCCAAGGGCACTCTCATTCGACCTCCTGCAAGTGCACGCGCACCTCCGGCTCGATGAGCACGCGGGGCACGGTCGTGGGCCAGATGCCGAGCAGCGCCCGCGGCGGTTGCAAACCGCCGTAGCCGCCGGCGCCGGGAGGGCCCGAGAGCGCGAGCGGCGGAAACAGCCGGCTGAAGCGATCCACCTGTTTGGCGTCCGGCACGCGCACGGCCATGCGCAGATAGACCTCGTTCGGCTCGGCGACGCGCGGCGCGAGCGGCCCGTGTAGCGAATCGAGCCCCACGTATTCTTCGAGGATCTCGCTCGCGGCGATCCCCGCCGCCGGAAGCTGCGCGCGGACGATCGCCGCCGCCGCGCGCGCCTTGTCGAGGGCGTCGGGCCAGGCGTAGCCGATCGTGGCCTGGCCGAGGTAGCCGTCCTCGTAGCCCGCGACCAGCTTGAGCGCGACCGGAGGCGCGCTGCCCGTCGCGCCCGTGACGCGCACGCGATCGCCGCCGAGGTCCTCGAGGGTCACGCCGCCGAGGTCCACCACCACGTCCGGCGTGACGTAGGCGTGCGGATCGTGCACCTCGTAGAGCAACTGCTCGCGCAGCGTGTCGAAACTGACGCGCCCGCCCGTGTCCGGCGCCTTGGTGATGATCGCGCTGCCGTCTTCGGTGACCTCGGCGATCGGGTAGCCGATATGCGCGAGATCGGGCACGGAACGCCAGTCACCGCTGAAATTGCCTCCCGAGGCCTGGCCCGAGCATTCGAGCAGGTGGCCGACGACGACGCCCTGGGCGAGCCGGTCGTAATCCGTGAAATTCCAGCCGAACTCGTGAATCAGCGGCGCGAGAAAGAGGGCCGCGTCCGCCACGCGGCCGGTGATCACGATGTCCGCGCCGGCGTCCAGCGCCTCGACGATCGGGCGCGCGCCGAGGTAGGCGTTCGCGAAGAGCAACCGCTCGCGCACCTCCGCGATGTCCGCGCCGGTGTCCAGATGCGCCAAGGACACGCCGGCCGCTTGCAGCGCGTCGAGGCGATCGCCGAGCGCGTCGCCCGTCACGGCCGCCACGCGCAGGGGCATGCCGGCTCTTTTGAGCGCCGCGAGCAGCACCGCTTGCGCGCCCAGCGGATTGAGGCCGCCCGCGTTGAGCACGAACTTGACGCCGCGCGGCCGCGCGAGCGGCAGCAGCTCCACGAGCATCGGCACGAGGTCTTTCGTGAACCCGGCTTGCGGATCCTTGAGCCGATCCTTCTGCAGAATCGCGAGCGTCAGCTCCGCCAAATGATCCGAGGCGACGTACTGCACCTCGCCCCGCTCGATGCTCGCGCGCACGGGCTTCCAGGAATCCCCGTAGAAACCCAGCCCGCTGGCGATGCGTACGCGCTTCATGAGGCGCTCCTAGCGCAGCCCGAGCAGCTCGCGCGCGACGATCAAGCGGCGAATCTCGCTGGTGCCGGCGCCGATCGTGCCCAGTCGGGCGTCGCGCCAGAAGCGCTGCACGGGGTACTCGTGCATGTAGCCGTAGCCGCCATGAATTTGCACCGCGTCCTCGGCGGTCTTGAGCGCGTGCTCGGCCGCGAAGAGGATCGTCGCCGCGGCGTCACGGCTCACGCGCTTGCCGGACTGGGCCTGCGCGATCACGTGGTGCGCCGCCAAGCGCGAGAGGAACAGCCCCGTGTACATGTCCGCGATCTTCGCCTGCACCAGCTGGAAGTTGGCGATCGCCTGCCCGAACTGGCGGCGCTCCTTGGCGTACGCGAGCGCCTGTTCCAGGCACTCCTCGGCCGTGCCGATCGCGAGGAAGGCCAGAAAGGCCCGCTCGAGGTCCAATCCGCTCATGACGACCTTGTAGCCGAGATTCAGCTCGCCGAGCATGTTCTCGACCGGCACGGGCGTGTTCTGGAACACCAGCTCGCCCGTGGGCGAGCCGCGCATGCCCACCTTGTCCAGCTTGCGCGACACCACGCAGCCCGCCGCCGGCAGCTCCAGGCAAAACGCCGTGATGCCCCGCGAGCCCGCCTGCGGATCGGTCTTGGCGTAGACGATCATGAAGTCCGCCACCGGCCCGTTCGTCACGAACATCTTCGCGCCGTTGAGCACGTAGTGGTCGCCCTCGCGGCGCGCGGTCGTC
The DNA here is from genome assembly GCA_036703175.1 of Oscillatoriaceae cyanobacterium. Lineage (GTDB taxonomy): Bacteria > Cyanobacteriota > Sericytochromatia > S15B-MN24 > JAQBPE01 > DATNPP01. The sequence goes on along the minus strand of DATNPP010000715.1, from coordinate 7,378 downwards.
TCGATGCCCATCGCGTCCGAACCGGCGCCCGGCTCGGTGATGCCCAAAGCGCCGATCCACTCGCCGGAGGTCAGCTTCGGCAGCCATTTGCGCTTCTGCTCCTCGGTGCCGTTGCGCATCAGATTGTGCGCGCACAGGTTCAGATGCGCGCCGTAGGAGAGGGCGATCGCCGGGCACACGCGCGTGAGCGCCTGGCAGATCAGCGCCGCGGTGAGGTAGTCGCCGCCCGAGCCGCCGTACTCCTCGGGAATCGCCGCGCCTGTGTAGCCGCGCTCGGCGAGCTTTTGCCAGACGTCGGGCGGGAACTTGTCCGTGCGGTCGATTTCGGCCGCGAGCGGGCCGAACTCCTTGCGAGCCCACTCCAGCGCAGTGTCGAAGACCATCTGCTGCTCATCCGAGAGCGCGAGTTCCATCGTCGGCATGGGGGCTCCTTTCGTGGCAACCGATTATGACAAACCGAACGCCTGCATGCAACGGCGCCGCCGTGCGGAATGGTCGCATTCGGGGAACAATTCCCGTGCTCGTTTGCTCTAGAGGATCCATGTTCCGTTCGCGTTTTCTGTTGTTGGTGCCCCTGCTGCTCGCCGGCTGCGACGTGCCCACGCCGCTGCCGCTGACGCCCGTCCAGGTGATTCAAGGCGCCTGGCCGCCCAAGACGCCGCCGGCGGCGGTGGCGGCGCAGCGCAATTACACGATTACGGGAAATACCTTCGCGTTTCCGGCGCTGGGATTCTCGATTGGGCGCCCGGACGCGAACGATTGGCAGTTCGTGCCGGGCAACAACGCCGTGTCCGTCGAGACGCGCGACAACTCGGGCGGCGTGCGTCCCGCGCTGACGATCAACTTCGTCGCGCTGCCGGCGGGCACGGACGTGCCGACCCAGATTCAGGCCGACGAGCAGAATTTGCAACAAGGCGGCGCCACGCTGGGCGCGAACGCCACGCGCACGGTCTCGGGCGTCAGCGGCACGGATGTGACCTACACGCAGAGCGATCCCCAATCGGGTCTCGCGACCAAGAACGAGCGCATTTACCTGACGGTCGACAACACCATCGTGCTGGTGCAGGTGCAGGCCGCGTCGAGCGATTTCGACGCGCTCAAGCCGGACTTCGATCAGATCATCGCCTCGATCGTGCTGCCGGGCGTCTCGGCGCAGGCGAGCGGCACGGACACGGCCTCACAGACCGCCTCGGCTTCGGGCACCTGATCCCCGGAATCCGGGCGGTTGCTTGCGCCAAGTCGGACGCCGGAGTGGTAGAATGAACCGTCCGTGCCGAAAAGGAAGTTCGCAATGGCCATCGAAGTCGCCACCACCGTCGATCTCGCTCGCATTCGCGCCGCCTACGAGGCGATTCGCAACGTGGCGCACCGCACGCCGCTGCTGACCTCGCAGACCTTCGACGCCCTCGCCGGCTGCTCGATCTTCATGAAGGCCGAGAACCTCCAGAAGACGGGCTCGTTCAAGATTCGCGGCGCCTACACCTGTTTGAGCAAGTTCACCCCCGAGCAGCGCGCGCGCGGCGTGGTGACGGCCTCGGCGGGCAATCACGCGCAGGGCATCGCGCTCGGCGCGCGGCTGAACGGCATTCAGGCCACCGTGTTCATGCCGGCCCAGGCCTCGATCGCCAAGGTGCAGGCCACGCGCAACTACGGCGCCGAGGTCAAACTGCAAGGCGCGAACTTCGACGAGGCCGCGGCCGCGGCCCAGGCTTATGCCTCCGAGACCGGCGCGATCTTCGTGAGCGCGTTCGACCATGACGACATCATCGCGGGCCAGGGCACGGTCGCGCTCGAGTTGCTGGAGGACCTGCCCGACGTCGAGACGGTGATCGTGCCGGTGGGCGGCGGCGGGCTCATCAGCGGCATCGCGATCGCCCTCAAGGAGACCAATCCGAACATTCGCGTGATCGGCGTGCAGGCCGAGGGCGCGCCGGCGCTGGTGCAGTCCTGGCAGCAACACGAGCTCGTCGAGAGCCCGGGCGTGCGGACGATCGCCGACGGCATCGCGATCAAGCATCCCGCCGCGCGCACCTTCCACTACATCGAGAAGTACGTCGACCAGATGGTCACGGTCTCGGACGAGGACACCGCCAACACGATCGTCATGCTGCTCGAGCGCATGAAGATGGTCGTCGAGGGCGCCGGCGCCGTGGCCCTCACGGCCTTGTTGACGCGCAAGGTGACCGGCCGCGGCAAGACGGCCGTGATCCTCTCGGGCGGCAACATCGACCTCAAGTTGCTGAGCAGTTTGATCGAGCGCGGCATGCTGCGCGCCAGTCGCTACGTGCGGCTCTTCACGGCGGTCGAGGACAAGCCGGGCGGCCTCGCGAAGGTGCTCAAGGCGATCGCCGAGATGCAGGGCAATCTGATCGAGGTGGTGCACAACCGTGCGAGCGCGGCGGTGCCGCTGGGCATGACCGGCGTCGAGATCCAGCTCGAAACGCGCGACCAGGCGCACATCGAGGCGATTCTCACGAGCCTGCGCGAGATGGGCTATCCGGTTCAGGTGATGCCCTGAAAAAGGCCCGGCGATTGCCGGGCCTTCCCTTTAGCTGCTGCTCTCGAAGGTCCAGAAGTTGCCCATCATCTGGCCGGACATCGGCGGCACCTGCAGATCCGCCTTGAGCGGCAGCGCCGAGCCGCCCATGTCGAGCAGCGTGAAGTTGCTGACGGTCAGGGCGAACTTGTAATCGACCGTTTCGCCGCCGCCGTGCTTGACCTTCACGTCGTAGGTCAACACGACCGGGCCGCTCGGCAGCGCCGGGGCGGTGCCCTTGGTGCCGGTCGTGGTCGTCGAGGCCATGAGGGTCGTGTAGGCGGACGCCTGCGTGGTGGTGGTCGTCTTCGTGCCTCCGCCGCCAGTGCCGCCGCCGGTGGTCGTTGCCGTGCCGCTTGCCGTGGTGGTTTGAGACGTGGTCTGGGTCGCCGGGTTCGTGAACCACGGATTGCTCGAACCGCCGTAGCCCTTCGCTGTCACGCCCAGCGTGTAGTTCGAGAACGTGAAGTCCTGCGTGGGCAGCGAGACGGTCTTGCCCGGGGCGATCTGACTCTCGGGAATGCCCGTCACGAGCGCCAGCCCCGGCTCGGCGCCGGTGGGATAGGTGTCGAAGGTCACGTCCACGCTCTGCAGTTGCGGTTGATTGAGCACGTTGGTCTGCACGTTGTTGCTGGTCAGCAGCTGTGAGGTCAGCTGGGCCGCCTGCGTCTCCGAGCCGCTCACGGCCGCTTCGGCCTGGCTGTAGTCCATCAGCTGGTGCAACGAGCTGACCGCGTTCAGAAAGCCCTGACGCGGATCCACGTCGCGCACGGCGTAGCCGCCGCTCGTGATCTGGTCGCACACCAGCGAGGTGACGCCCGTGGTCGCCGAGTCCACGTCCGCTTCGAAGTTCTTGTTCACGGCCGGCTGCGGCGCGAGCGTGCGCAGATCGTAGCTGCCGGCCTTGCAATGCACGAAGGTCACGCCGGCGATCGAAGGCACGCTCGTCATGTGGTAGAAGCCCTGGTTGTCTACCGTGGTCCAATCCGTCAGGGCGTTGCCGTACTGATCCTCGACGCGCACCTGGGCGCCTTGCGGCCAGTTGAGCTCCTGGAAATCGAGCAGGCCGTACTTGGCGTCCGACGCCTGGAAGGGCACGCGCACGCTGCCCGTGAGCCCGCCGCCGTTGTTCGAGATCAAGCTGCTGCCGTTGTTCGCGATGAGCGCGCCGCCGTTGTTGGCGATCAAACTGCTGCCGTTGTTGGCGATCACGGCGCTGGAATCCGTGACGAGGTTGCCGGCCGAGTCCACGATCGAGGAGGGATCGAGGGCCAGCAGGTCCGGAATCGTCGCGTCGATCGGCAGGCTGGTGGCCAGCGCGCTCACGACGGTCACCTGCAGCTTCACGCCGAGCAGGTCGACGGATTGCACCTCGGTGCTGGAGAAGCCGTCGGCGATCTGGCTGACGTCGATCGTGATCGGCACCGTCAGCGTGGTGCCGTCGAGCGACATGCCGAACATCTGTTGCGCCGTCTGGATCAACGCCGTGTTGTCCGGCGAAGGCGCCGAGTTCCAGATGTCGAAGGTCTCGAGGCAGCGCGCCGCGGCGCGCGAGGCGGCCTGCTGCGCGTCGTCCCAGGGCGCCGTGTGGCCGGACACGAAGGCCCAGTTCGCGTCGAGGCCGTGCGGGCTCTTGCCATGGCCCTTGTTTTTTTGCGAGTTCGCGTTCGGCACGCCGCCGGCGTCGAGCACGCGATAGTGGTCGCCTTCGCCCTGATCGTTCCGATTGTCACCGGAATAATCCGTGTTGGCGCCGCCCCAGGGAGCCGATTGGGTCGGATCCCAGCCGTTCAGCAGATTGGCGAGATCGTACTGAATCGTCAGCGTGCCCGGATTGATCGCGCCGTCGACGGTGATCAGCACGCCCATCGAATCGCTGACCGAATCCGGCACGTATTGATCGAGATCGTCTGCTTGGGCGACCCTGTAGTTGCCGCCGCCTGCCGCGACGCCCCCGCCGCCGGCGAGGTTCTTGCGCACCGCGGCGAGAAAGCTCGAACGTTCGCTTTGCAGCGTGGATTGATCCTGCGCGGTGATCGGCGGCGTGTACGTGCTGACGGCCACGTTGGTGTTGGCGTTCTTGATCAGTCCCGCCGGCACCTTGACCGAGAGCTTCTGATCCGGCGTGGTGAGCGTGCCGCCCGAGGGCGTGAAGTTGGTCGCGATCAGCGCGGGACGGATCGGCGTCAGAACGATCTTCGGATCCGATTGGTCGATCGCCACTTCCGTGGGCGTGTAGCCCTGGGCCAGCACGACGAAGAGGCCTCGGGTCACGTTCTTGGCGTGCGTCATCACCGAGGCGGGCAAATTGAAGGCGCCGGCCTGGGTCTTGAAGATCTGTCCGCCTGCCTGGATGCTGACGTCGCCGAGCGGCTTGTGGTCCATCGTCACGAGCTCGAAGTTGCGCCCGTTGACGTTGATGGTGACGTTGCCGAAGGCGTTGCCGCTGACGGTCGATTCGCCATGAAGGGCGTTGAGCGGGCTCCCCGTGCAGCCCATCAACCCGAGCGAGCAGGCCAGCGCAATCCAGCTTCGCATCGCAGAACGGCCCATTCAACCCTCCTCCCGGCGCGCTCCGACGCGCTTGCCGACGTGCGGCGTCGGCGCGGTTATGACATTCGCATTTCAATCTACCAAGCGAGGAATCACATCAACCATTAAGTTTTACTTAAGCCTGCGACCGCCCACCAGGCGACGAGTTCGGGCTCGAGGGGGTAGAATAGCGGCATGGCGACTCCCAAGAAGAAGGCGATCTCGAAGCAACTGCCGGCCGCTCGCGGCACCAGAAAGCGGCGCGGCAAGAAGAAGCGCAAGGCGGCCTTGCCGCAGCTCATCGGCGGCATCACGCTGGTTCTCTCCGTCGGCGGCTTGATGGCCCTGGGGGCCTACCTCGCGGCGCGCTCGCTGCCGCAGGACGTGCCCACGGCCCAGGCGTCGCCGCTGCCGCGCCCCTCGATCGATCCGCAATACGACTCGGTGACGCCGCAGCGGCCCGGCCTCGCCGAGCACGAGCCGGACGAGATTTACTATCCGCAAGCCTCGGATCTGGACGGCATGCGCGACGGCGCCGCGATCGCCGCCTTGCTCGACAAGGGGGTGCTCACCGTCTTCGCGGACGGTAAATTCCGTCCGAGCGATCCGATTCCGCGCGCCGAGTTCGTGACCTGGTGCTACAACGCGGTGATGGCCCAATCCGCCCCTGGCCCGGATCCGTTCAAGATTCCGCGCAAGGGCTTCGAGACGGTGACCCCGCGCGGCGACGCGTTCGGCGACGTGAGCGCCGACTACTGGGCGGCCGGCGTGCTTGCGAGCGTCAAGGCGTCGGGGATTCTCGGAAGCGCGGGCCAGGGCTACTTCCGGCCGGATGCGCCGCTCACCCGCGAGGAATGGCTCGTGCTCGCCAGTCGCTTCGCGAGCTCGAAGGCGGCGATTGCCAAGCTCGCGCCGCCGCAGGGCGACGCGCTCGCGATCGCCTACCGCCGGCTCAACTACACGGATCTCTCGGCGCTGAATCCGGCATTCACCCCCTACGCGGCCTACGTCTTCGGGGACGACCGCCGCGCCCACTGGGTCGACGCGGCCTTTATGCCGCCGGTCACGCCCGGTCCCTGGCATCCGCAAGCCTGGGTCACGCGCGGCGAGGCCGCGCACTGGATTGCCGAGACCTATGCGCAGATCGGAAAAGACAGCCTTTAGCCGCGTATCGCTCGAACTGGTATAATTGGAGGGTTTCCCCCGTTTCGAAGGAGCGATCGCCATCTCCAAGGTCTTCGGCAACCTGGTCGGCCTGAAAAGTAGCCAGGTCGCGCAACTCGGCCGCCTCTACCGCCGCCGCGTGCCTGCGCGCCAGATTTTTTCCTATGAGCTCGCCGAGCAGATGGCGGCCGCCGCCAACGAGAGCGGCCGCGTCGTCGGCGTGCTGGTGAACCGGAGCGGGCAGGTCACGCACGTGGTCGTCGGCGACGCGCACGGCATTCAGCTGCCGGCGCTGCGCAAACGTGAAGCCGCGGCGCGTCTGTCCGGCTGGCGCGCGCTGCTGATTCATCCGGGCGGCGGCGGATTGGCGCGCAACGAGCTCGTGTCGCTCGCGATGAACCGCTTCGACATGCTCGTGGCGATCGACGCCGAGGGGCCGCGCGTGCACAACGCCGAGGTCTGGATCGCGCATCTGCTGCCGCAAGCGGACGCCGAGGGCAATCTCTGGCAAGTGCTCGAGCCGCAGTCGATCAAGCAGGCCCAGGCCTTCGACTTCGAGGACTGGCTCTACGAGATCGAGCGCGAGATGGCCGAGGCCGCCGGCGGGCGGGAAGTGGACACGAACCAGGAGCGCGCGATTCTCATCGGCGTGCAGACCTCGGATTTGAGCGATGCGCAGGCGCGCGAGTCGCTCGCCGAGCTCGCCGCGCTCTCGACGACCGCCGGCGCCGAGGTCCTCGACCAGTCGATTCAGAAGCGCCAGCATCCGGATTCGGCCACCTACATCGGCAAGGGCAAGGTGGACGAGATCGCGCTGCGCACGCGCGAGCGGGGCGCGACGATGGTCGTGGTGGACGCCGAGCTCTCGCCCAGCCAGCAGGCGAAGCTGGAGGACGCCTTCGGCCTCAAGGTGGTCGATCGCACCGCGCTGATTCTCGACATCTTCGCGCAGCGCGCGCAGACCCGCGAAGGCAAGCTGCAAGTCGAGCTGGCCCAGTTGAAGTACATGCTGCCGCGATTGCGCGGCACGGGCACGGCCATGAGCCGACTGGGCGGCGGCATCGGCACCCGCGGCCCCGGTGAGACCAAGCTCGAGACCGATCGCCGGCGCATCTATACGCGCGTCGCGCATCTGGAGCAAGAAGT
>DATNPP010000714.1:0-2002 GCA_036703175.1 Oscillatoriaceae cyanobacterium | reverse complement strand
CGTCTCGGCGCCGGTGAGCGTACGGTTGGCGCCGGATATCGTGACGATGCCGCCTTTGGGCATGGCGTCGCGCGCATTGACCACCAGATTGACCAGTGCCAGCTCGAATTCGGAGATATCGATCGCGATCGGCCACAACGTGGACGGCAAGTCGAACCGCAGATCGACGTGGCCGCGCGTCGAGCTCGTCAGCACGTCGCGGAAGGCATCGACCGTCTCGGCCGGATCGACGCTGCGCGGATTGAGCGGCTGGCGGCGTCCGAAAGTGAGCAGTTGCCGGGTCAGGTTCTCGCCGCGCGCCGCCGCCGCTTGGATGGCCTCCAGCGCCCGCACGTGTCTCGGATCGGAAATGCGGCGCAGCAGGGTCTGCGCCTGGCCGCTGACGACCATCAGGAGATTGTTGAAGTCGTGCGCGACGCCGCCGGTCAGTTGCCCGAGCGCCTCAAGCTTTTGGGCCTGCGCCAGTTGCTGCTGCGTGCGTTCGAGCGCGGCCTGCGCTTCGCGCCGCTCGGTGACATCGCGGGTGATCTTGGCGAAGCCGATAGTCTCACCATCGTCGTCATAAATCGCGTCGATCACGACATTGGCCCAGAAGATCGAGCCGTCCTTGCGGACGCGGCGGCCCTCGGCTTCGAATTTTCCTGCTTCGGCGGCGATAGCGAGCGCGCGATAGGGGATTTTTAGTTCACGATCTTCCGGCGTGTAGAACTGCGAGAAATGACGGCCGATGATCTCGGAGGCGTGATAGCCCTTGATGCGCTCGGCGCCGGCGTTCCAGCTCGAGACGATGCCATTCGGATCGAGCATGAAAATGGCGTAGTCGGTGACACCGGCGACCAGCGAACGGAATTGCTGTTCGCTGGCACGCAGGGCTTCGCGGGCTTCCTTTTCCTCCGTGACGTGACGGCCGGCGACATAGATCAGGTCGTCATCGACGGTCATCGTCCAATCGATCCAGCGCCAGGACCCGTCACGATGGCGAATCCGGCTCTCGAGCCGTGCATTTGATTGGCCGCTCGCGAGTCGCGCGCGGCAGGCTTCGGCGGCAGCAGCGTCGTCGGGGTGGCGCAACTGGCCGACATGCATGGCCTTGAGCTCGGCCTCGCTCCAGCCGAGCAGCGTGGTCCAGGCCGGATTGACGCTGAGCATGTAACCTTTGAAGTCGGAGACGCCGAGCAGGTCCTGCGACACCTGCCAGATGCGGTCGCGCTCGCGCGTGCGCTGCGCGACCTCCACCTCCAGCCGGTCCGTGAGATGGCGCAGCATGTCTTCGTTGCGCACGCGGACGGTGGTTTCGAAAACCGTGACGAGCACGCCGCCGATCCCGTTCGGCGCGCTCGCCTCGGCGATGGGGCTGTAGCTGATGGTGAAATGCGCCTCCTCCGGCACGCCGTAGCGCCGGATCATCCAGGGATGATCTTCGGCGAAGAAGCCGGGGCGCTCGCCGTGCAGGATCGATTCAGTGAGGGGGCCGAGGTCGTGCCAGATTTCCGGCCAGACGTCGCACGCGGGACGCCCGAGCGCGCGCGGGTGGCGGTCGCCGAGCAGGGGCGCGTAGGCGTCGTTGTACAGCGTTATGAGGTCGGGACCCCACCGCACAGCCATCGGAAACCCGGAGGCGAGGATGAGGTCAACGACCAGCTTGAGACTGGCGGGCCATGACGCGCGCACGCCGAGCGGCGTCGCCGCCCAGTCGAACACGGCAATGCGGCCGCGCATCTCGCCCGACTGTTTGCTCGCTATCGACAACGGCCCCGTTGTCTCGCCGCGCCCTTGGCGCATCCCTCTCAGCCCCGGTCACCACAACCCGTGATAACGCACGTTAGGACAAAGGGTTCCATAGGGCGAGAGGGAGCCAGTATCACTGCTTGCGGATGAAGGTGCCGTTGCGCAGCTCGGTGACCGCCTGCTGCAGCTCGGCCTGCGTGTTCATCACGATCGGCCCGTACCACGCGACCGGCTCCTTGATCGGTTTGCCGGACACCAGCAGGAAGCGGATGCC
>DATNPP010000709.1:0-6015 GCA_036703175.1 Oscillatoriaceae cyanobacterium | reverse complement strand
CCGTGGCGATTTACGGCAGCGCTCGCCGGCCGGAAGGCGGCAAGGTTGCCCATCGCGACGGCACCCCGTGAAGGATGCGGCCGAGGCTCTTGGAATTCCGGTCGCGGCGGAGACGGTCAATGGGCCGGACCGAGCACCGTTCCCCTCGATCAAAGGGAATTGACATGATTTTTAGCCGATCGCAATCATGTCGACAAGGCCCGCTTCTTCGAAAGGGCCTCAGGCCAGCAAGTCGTGCTTGATCTTCGTGAAGTGCGGAATCGCCTTGAGCACCCAGGTCGGGCGGTTCTGAATGAACGTCTCGACGGCCAGCGTGGTGGCCTTGTGGATCACGATCGGCACGAGCCGCTCGAACTCGGTGAGGACGATCTTCTCGGGATCCGCGAGCATGGCCCGTAGCCCGGCCTCTTCCACCGGCGTGATCGGGCGGTCGAAGTTGTGCTCGTGAAAGTAGGACGCCATGAACGGCGCGAGGTCCTGGGCGAAGCGCGGCGAGCGCTGCACCAGCAGCCCGGCGATGCCGTCCAGAAAGTCGGCGTAGTCGAGCCCCGCCTGGGCGATCGCCTCTTCCACCTCCTTGGGAGGCCAGGCTTGAATCTCGCCGGGGTCGATGAAGCGGTAGGTGGGAACCTCGAACAACGTGGACAACGCAATACTCTCTGCAGACGTACTTCCCTTGTTCCCCACGCCAGCAGGCGATTAACCAGAACACGGCCCTCGCAACGCGGCATTATCCGTTTGGCAGGGGCCCGTCAATCCGCCAGGGGAAAAGGTTCCCGCTTAGGTTGTTCGCTTCTTGGCGCGCCGCGTCTGCCGGGCCTGGAAGAAGCGAATCAGCGGCTTCACGTAGCCCTGGTCCGTCGAGAGCTCGAGAAAGTCGAGCCCCATGCCGCGAAACAGCGTGCTGCGCTCCTCGCGCTGCGCTTGCGTGCTCCGCGCGTACTCCTTGCGCACCTGCGGCGCGTGCGTGTCGACCACCACCAGCTCGCCCGTCTCGGGATCCTCCAGTCGCACCAGCCCGATGTCCGGCAGCGCGAGCTCGCGCGGATCCGAGAGCGTCACCGGAATCACGTCGTGGCGCGTGAGCGCCAGCCGTATCGGGCGCTCGAAGCCCGGCGAGAGAAAGTCCGACAAGAAGAAGACCACGCTGCGCTGCTTGACGACCTGCATCAGATAGTCGACCGCCACGCCGTAGTCCGTGCCGCGCCCCTCGGGCTCGAAGGCCAGAATCTCGCGCACCATGCGGTTGACGTGGTTGCGGCCCTTCTTGGGCGGAATGATGCGCTCGATGCGATCGCTGAAAAGCAGCATGCCGACCTGGTCGTGGTTGTGCAGGGCGCTACGGGCGATCGCCGCCGAAAACTCCGCCGCGAGCTCGCGCTTGAGCAGTTGCTGCGAGCCGAAGGCGTGCGAGGCGCTCACGTCCACGAGCAGCATGATCGAGAGCTCGCGCTCCTCGACGAACTTCTTGACGAACAAGCGGTCCATGCGCGCCGTGACGTTCCAGTCGATCAAGCGCGGGTCGTCGCCTTCCTGGTACTCGCGCACCTCGTCGAACTCGATGCCGCGGCCCTTGAAGACGCTCTGATACTCGCCGCCGAAGATGTTGTGCACCAGCTTGGTGGTGCGAATCTCGAGCCGCTTGATGCGCCCATGCAGCTCGCGCCGGGCCTTTTCCTTGGCCTGGACGCGTTGCTTGGTAAAGGGCCAGCGCAGTTTCAAGGAACCTTGATCCCCAGAAGCAGCTTCTTGATGACGTCCTCAACGGAGATTTCCTCCGCCTCGGCCTCGTACGAGATGAGCACGCGGTGGCGCAGCACGTCGGGGGCGATCGCCTTGACGTCCTCGGGCATCACGTAGGCGCGCTTCTTCAGAAACGCGTGCGCCTTGGCGGCCATCGCGAGGTAGATGCTCGCGCGCGGGCTCGCGCCGAAGGCGATCCAGTCCGAGAGCTCGTTCAGGTTGTAATCGCGCGGCTGGCGCGTGGCGAAGACCAGATCGACGATGTACTTCTTGATCTTGTCCGAGATGTGCACCTCGTTGACCAGCCGGCGCGCCTCCTCGACCATTTCGAGCGTGCCGACCTTGCGCACGATCGTGTGCAGGCCCGAGGTCATGCGATCGATGATCTCCATCTCCTCGGCCTTGGTGGGATACGAGACGCGCACCTTGAGCATGAAACGGTCCAGCTGCGCCTCGGGCAGCGGGTAGGTGCCCTCCTGCTCGATCGGGTTCTGCGTCGCGAGCACCAGAAACGGCTCAGGCAAGGGCATCGTCTCGCCGCCGATCGTCACCTGGCGCTCCTGCATGGCCTCGAGCAGCGCGCTCTGCACCTTGGCGGGCGCGCGGTTGATTTCGTCCGCCAGCAACAGATTGGCGAAAACGGGGCCGCGCTTGGTCGTGAAGCGGCCCTTCTTGGCGTCGTAGATGCTCGTGCCCAGCAGATCCGCCGGCAGCAGGTCCGGCGTGAACTGAATGCGGCTGAAATCCGCCTGCAGCACCTCGGCGAGCGTGTTGATCGAGAGCGTCTTCGCGAGGCCGGGCACGCCTTCGAGCAGAATGTGCCCATCCGCCAACAACGCGATGAGAAGCCGCTCCAACAGGTTGTTCTGGCCGACGATGACCCGTTTCACCTCGCCGAGCACCTCGCCGAAGCGTTCGGCGCAAACGCGCACCCGTTCGTTGGCTTCCAGGATCGAGTTTTCCATAGGGTGGCGGTCTCCTCGGCAGGCCAAAGTGGCACAACTGCGCCATTGTAACAAAGGCCTCGTCATCTGCCAAACCGCGCGCGCCTCGCGATTATCAAGATCGATGGCCATTTACAACAATTAACGTGTCGTTTTGACGCTTCGGAACCCGCGCTCGATATCTATGCGCCTGTATCGACGCGCTCCTTACGCTTCAGAACGTCTCAAGCGTCCGTCATTTGCCCATCTCGGGGTGCGTCCCTAGAATGGACTCAAGGTTACGACAACGCGAGCATTCGGGAGGGTTGAATGGTCAGGATTGCGACGGCCGGCGACATTCACTGCGGAGTCCACGAGACGAACCGCGTGCGGGAACAGTTTGCGAAGGTGCACCACGAGGCGGACCTTCTGTTGCTCGCCGGAGACCTGACCAACACGGGCAGTTCCGAAGAGATGGCCTGCCTCGCGGCCCAGCTGAAAGACCTGCCGCTGCCGATCGTGGCGATCTTCGGCAATCATGACGTGCACAGCGAGAACGAGGCGGAATGCCGCGCGCTTCTGGAAGCCGCGGGCGTGACGGTGCTCGAGAAAGAGACGACACGCTTCGAGTTCAACGGCGTGAGCGTCGGCATCGCCGGCGCCAAGGGCTTCGGCGGCGGTTTCCGCGGCGGCTGCGCCAGCACGTTCGGCGAGCCCGAGATGCGATTGTTCCTCGCGCCGACGTTCGCCTACGCCGAGTTCTTCGAGACCGCGCTGCGCACGATGGACACGGATCTGCGCATCGCCTTGATGCACTTCTCCCCGGTGGCCCAGACGCTGCTGGGCGAGCGCTGGGAAATCTTCCCCTTCCTCGGCGCCTACCAGCTAGGCGACGCGGTCGACTCCGCCGGTTGCGACCTCGCGCTGCATGGCCACGCCCACCGCGGCACCGAGTGCGGCCAGACGCCCGCCGGGGTGCCGGTGCGCAACGTGGCCCAGGCGGTGCTCAAGCGGCCCTACGCGGTCTACCCGCTCGCGCCGAAGCAGCTCGAGCGCACCGTGCCGTCGACCATGGACCTCACGCTAAAGGTGCCCGTCGGCATCTAGCGCGGTCGCGCGCTGGGGGTTCCACAGGCTCACGGCGCGCAACGCGGCCCCCGGGGCCGGGTTCTTCGAGCTCGCCCCGCCGTAGTCCGCGAGCACGCGCTCGGTCAAATTCCGGATGAGCCAGGGCGGCACGTCGGTCGCGCCGAACTCGGCCTGCACCCAGAGCAAAAAGCCGAGCACGCGATGGTAGTCGTTCGTGATCGCCAGACGCTGGAAGTAGCGCCAATCGAACTTCGGAATCGGCGCCTCGAGCATCGACACCGCATCGGAGAGATCCGGGCGCCCTTCGCGATGCGAGTGAATCTTGCGGATCAGCAGGTCCTCGGGGCCCATCATGCGGAAGGGATGGCCGTAGAGTTCGACCATGCGCGCGCGCTCGTAGGTCTCAGGGGTCATGTGGATGTTGCCCGTCGTGCGCACGATGATGTCCACGAGCACGTCGGACTTGATCGCCTTGTAGAGCCAGGTGGCGTCCGTGTCGCGCGTGTGGAAGGCGCCGCGGCGGGTCAGCTCGTCCATGGCCGAAAAGACGTAGGTCTTCTGCATGAACAGATCCGCATCCTTGAGCGGACGGCTGCGTCCGTAAGCGCGAATCGCCACGCCGCCGCCCATGACGTGCGGAATGCGCGCGTCCTCGAGAATGCGGCAAGCCTCGCCGAAGATGGCGAACTTGCCCCGTTCGTCGCATGAGTTCTCTCGGGGGGCCTCGAGCAAATACATCTTGGCTTCCTCCTTGGGGGACGTCATTGTCCCAAACCGGGTGTGTGAGCGAGTTCGGGCGAAGAAAAAGAGACGGCCGTATTTCGACGCGCGTCTTTCATCTTGATGAATTTTTGTGAAGATCGCAACGGATGAGCAAGGCAAATTCGCCATGGCGGCCCGCGAAGGAGCAGACGAGCGCACGTTGGACAGAGCAAACTTAAGATTTTCGTCACCAATTTCGGCGGCCGAGCGTGGTACGAAAGGGGGAGGAGGACCCCATGTTTCCAGCCCTCGTGTTCGCCCTGGCCGCCGGCCTCTGCTTTCTGGGGCTGACGCAGTTCACGCACCTGCACCCGGCGGCGATCGCCACGCCGGCGCCGCTGGTGTCCCCCGTGGATCAGCGCGCGTCCGTGACGCTGCCGCTCATCCAGGAGTTCTCGCCGAATCAGGACGATCGCCCGGCCAACGAGACGATCGACACGCTGATCATTCACGACACCGAGTCGCCCGGCGTCAGCAAGGCCCAGACGATCGCCAATTTCTTCCTGAACCCGAGCTCGCAGGTCAGCGCGCACTACATCATCGGAAAAGACGGCGAGATCATCCAGTGCGTCCTCGACGGAAAGCGCGCCTGGCACGCGGGGCCTAGCCATTACCGAGGCCGCACGCGCGTGAACGACTTCTCGATCGGCATCGAGCTGGTCAACGCGCAAACCGGCAAGGATCCGTTCACGGACGCGCAGTACAACTCGCTGATCGCGCTGACGGCGGATCTGATGGATCGCTTCCCGATTCGCTACGACCACATCACGGGGCACCACAACGTCTCGGATTACCCCACGATCAAGCGCGATCCCGCCAAGAACTTCTCCTGGCAGCGCTACCTCGACGGCGTGCGCAAGTTCCGCACGACCTACGTCGTGCGCCGCGAGCCGCTGACGCCCGAAGCGGCGCGCGGTCGCCTGGCGAGCCTGATTCTGCCGCCGCTCAAGCTCTGAGCCGCAAGGCAAAAGCGGTCGCTTTCACAGCGACCGCTTTGGGTTTCGAATGGGCCAGGCAGATTACTGCTTGCCGAGGAAGGCCTGCGCCGCCTGGAAGAGTTCGTTGAAATTGGACACCGGCAGCCGCTGATGCGACACGCGATCGTGAATCACGACGCCCTTGTCGGACCACAGGGCGCTCGAGACCTGAGCCGGCGACATCGGGGCGATCAAACTCTGCACCTTCTCCTCGCTGAACTCGCCAGACTCGGCGGCTTGGGTGCGGAACAGCGTCTGGGCCTTCGCGGTGGCGAACTGGCCGCTGATTTGCGTGTAGGTCTCCTCGGGGAAGGCCTCCCAGCGCCGCTCGTTGTAGATCTCCTTGTTGAGCAGGGCCTTCGCGGCCTCCCTCTCGTTGCTCACGCCGTAGTTCGAGCCGTTGGAATACACCAGCTCGTTGCTCCGCTTGAACGAATCGAAGATCGCGGGCACCGGCGAATCGGCCGTCACGTGGAGCTGGCTGCGCAGCGCGGTCACGCCGGCGTCGTGCGCCGCGTTCT
>DATNPP010000708.1:0-2001 GCA_036703175.1 Oscillatoriaceae cyanobacterium | reverse complement strand
CGCGCGCGCATGGTTAAATGGACTTCATTCATCCTTTACTTTGATTTAACCTTGAGCCTCACTCCCCAATGACGAGGAGATGCCGATGATGCTGCGCCGATCGATCACCGCCCTAGCAGCCGCCATGTTGCTCGCGGCCTGCTCGCATGCGCCGCTGCCCACCACCGGCGCGCCGGCCGCCGCGCTCACGGCGCAGGACGATCCGTACACGACGGTTCCGATTCCGCCCGTGCTCTACGACGAGGTCCACGCCGCCGAGAAGCTGATGGCGAAGCCGGTGGCCTACAAGAGCTCGCAGGAGCTCGACGTCTACCTGAACTCGATCGCCCGCGCGTTGCCGATGAGCTCGTACGACCATGCCGGCTTCTTGCAGAGCCTGGGCCTGAAAGACCAGCTGGCACCCGGCAAGACGGACCAGCCCACGCTTCAGGCGCTCGAGCATTTGCCCAATTTCCGGCCCGGCACGCTCGTCAACGGCCATGAGATTCTGCCGCAGGTGCTGGCCTACAAGATCGCGATCGCCCATCCGAACTTCTTCCTCGACACGATCAAGCGCCTGAATCCGATCATCGAGGTGCACTCGCTCAACGCGGCGCTCTGGAAGAAGCCCTTCAAGGCGGTGCAAAAGGCGCATCCGACCGGCGAAACCGTGGCGCAGCGTTACGCCGCGGCACTCACGAAGCTGCCGAAGACGGCGTTCGACGCGGACTTCCACAGCGGCCTACCCGGCACGTTGCCCGCGGGTCAGCCGGGCTACGGCACCTACACGATCGCGCAGAACCTCGGCTTCACGCCGGATCAGGCCAAGCGCTTCGCCACAAACGACAACAACGTTGACTTCGACAAGACGCCCTACGGCAAGACCAGCTTTTCGCCGCTCGGCCAGATGGATCGCCACTTCGACCTCGACCGCGATCATCAAGACACGCGCCTCGTGTGGGCGTCGCGCCACCTCAATGCCGCCGAGGATTACGCGCGGCAAGGCGCGTACGACCAGGCCGAGGTCGAGCTGGGCGTCGGCTTGCACTCGTTGCAGGACTGCTTCGCCCACGGGCAGCTCACGCCGTGCATGCACGGCGTCATCGGCGAGTTTCCGGACGACGTGACCTACGATCCGATCGCCTTCTACGAGGCGACCGACGCGACCGTGGCCTATCTGTGGGCGTATCTGCGGGCGATCGCGCCGGCGAACGCCTGGGATGTGACGGGCGGAACCCTGCTGTAGGGCTCAGCGCGGATCGTCGCGCGTGCAGTCCGCCATCGCGCGGTTCAATATCCGGCAGCCCATTTCGAGGTACTCGTTCTTGTTGTTCGCCGCGGCCAGCTTCGCGAAGGTCGCGGCCATGCGCATGAACGTCGCGAGGGACTCGTGCATCTCCGCGGAGAGGGTCTCCGGGTCGATGCTCGGCATGTAGACCGAGACGGTATCATCCCGGCCATTGTCCTGAAGGCGCGAAAACGGCTCGATCAGGTACATCGCGATATCCCTCCCTCCCCATTATACCCAATTCTTGGGCCTCGGAACGCTTGCTTCGTTCCTGCAAACGGCCTGCTACAATGGAATCGTCACCGGTAGAAGGAGGATCCCTTGAGCACACAGCCCCTGGAGCCGTCGGAAGTGCAGGCCTTTCTGGAGCGCCTGGACGAAGCGGGCGAGAAGCTGCGCGAGCTGATAGACGCGGAAGATACCGCAGGCCTGCCCGCGATGCAATACTACCTCGACGGCTCGGTCTTCCTCGAAGCGGGCTATTTGATGATCGAGCACCTCGGCGAGCGCTTTCCGGACGTCTACCGCGCGCTGCAAAGCCACTACATGCCGGCCTTCGAGCGCGCCGAGCGCGGCCAAATCAACTGGGGCGAGGCCCTCGAGGCGCTGCCCGAATTCTTGCGCGAGGCCGCCACGGACCACGTCCACGACGAGCTGGCGAGCGAGGAAGGCTAGATAACGCCCCCTCCCCCTGGTGAGGGGGAGGGACGCCGAAGCCCTGTTCAGGGGCTGAG
>DATNPP010000707.1:0-13967 GCA_036703175.1 Oscillatoriaceae cyanobacterium | reverse complement strand
CTCAGCCCCTGAACAGGGCTTCGGCGTCCCTCTCCCCCGCCGGGGAGAGGGGGAGTTTGCGTGTGTTAGGGGTTGGGGGTGACGTCGCCGCGTAAGGCGTTCAGGATCACGCGCATCGCCGCGGTCGGGTGCACGCCCTTGCGCCACACGATGTGCAACCGGTTCCATACCTCGATCGGGCTCTCCGCCACCTCCGCGAGCGTGCCGCGATGCAGCTCGTCCTCGATGACCAGGCGCGGCACGAAGCTCACGCCCACGCCCGCCTCGCACAGCCGAATCGCGACCTCCAACCGTTCCACCTCGGCCACGATGCGCCGCGGCGATTCGCCCACCGGCCAGCCGTCCATGCGCTCGGGCGGCGTCGGACCGTAGAGGCGCGGCACGATGAAGCCGAGCTCCTGCCAGGGCGCCCGCGCCTGCGGGCGGCCCGCGATCACGTAAGGCGTCGACACGCCCGCCTCCCACTCGAGATCCTTGCGCCGCGGCGGCTCGACCAGTAGCCCGATGTCGATGTTGCCGCGTGCGACGGCATCCTCCGCCTCGTCTTGCAGCATGTAATACAGCTGCGGCCGCAGCTTGGGGTACTCGGGAATCAACCGCGCGAGCAGCGGCGGCAGCAGATAGTGGTGCCAGACCGTGTTGCCGGCCAGCGAAACCGGCCCCTGCACCTCGCCGGCGGACCACTCGGACACGCGCCTCTCGGCGTTCTCGAGCGCCCGCAGCACCTGGCGCGCCTCCTCCAGAAATGCCTCGCCCGCATCCGTGAGGCCCTCGACGCGGCGCTTGCGCTCCACGAGCCGCACCTTGAGGTGGTTCTCGAGCTGGGCGATCGCCGTGCTCAGCGTCTGCGGCGTGATGTAGAGGCGCCGCGCCGCCTCGTGGAAGTTGCGCGTCTCGGCGAGCGTCACGAAGTAATGCAGCCAGTTGAGGTTCATGCGCGTCCTGCTTTCAAGCGTGGTCGCTTTGATTATCAGTTCCAGACTGACGAAAAGTCAAAAACTATTTGTTTCCCTTTTACACGCGCGCCTCGTAGGATGGATGCAATCACTCGGGAGGTGTTCCATGCTCCAGTCCTATCTGCACAAGCTCACCAACGGCCAGTCCCTGACGGCCGACGAGGCCGCGGCCGCCATCGCGCTCGTGATGGACGGCGAGGCCACGCCGGCGCAAATCGCCGCGCTGATGGTCGCGTTGCGCATGAAAGGCGAGAGCGCCGACGAGATCGCCGGCGCCGCCCGTGCGATGCGGGCACGCGCCACGCGGGTCGCCGCGCCGGCGGGCCCCGTGATCGACACCTGCGGCACGGGCGGGGATGGGGGGGGAACCTTCAACATCTCGACCACCACGGCGTTCGTGGTGGCGGCGTGCGGCGGCGTGGTCGCCAAGCACGGCAACCACTCGAACACCTCGCGCTCCGGCTCGGCGGACGTGCTCGCCGCGCTGGGCGTGCGCATCGACGCGGGAGCGGCGATCGCCGAGCGCTGCTTGCGCGAGGCCGGGCTCGGTTTCCTTTACGCCCCGCAGCTCCACGCCGCGATGCGCCACGCCGCCGGGCCGCGCAAGGAGCTCGGCCTGCGCTCGATCTTCAATTTGCTCGGCCCGCTCTCGAACCCGGCCGACGCGCGCTTTCAGCTCCTCGGCGTCTACGAGCCCTCCCTCGTGCCGCGACTGCTCGAAGCCCTGGCGCAACTGGGCTCGCAAAGCGCCATGGTCGTTCACGGCTCCGACGGGCTCGACGAGCTGACCGTCTGCGATTCGAACCACGTCGGCGAGCTGCGCGACGGCCGGCTTTTCACCTACACGCTGGACGCCCGCGACCTCGGCATCGCGCGCGCGCGGCCCGAGGACCTGCGCGGCGGCAGCCCCGCGGAGAACGCGGCCATCACCCGCGCGATCCTGGCGGGTGAGCGTGGCCCGAAGCGCGACGTCGTGCTGCTCAACGCCGCCGCCGCGCTCAAGGTCGCCGGCCTCGCGCCGGACCTCGAAGCCGGCCTCGTCCGCGCCGTCGCCGCGATCGACTCCGGTCGCGCGACGGCCAAGCTCGACGCCCTCGTTTCCCTCACCAGCGCGCTGCCGCTGGCCGTCTAGTTTTTCAGAAAGCGAATCCCCATGTCCGCCACGATTCCTCAAGTCGGTCACTACGGCCCCTACGGCGGCCGCTTCGTCGCCGAAACCCTCATGCCCGCCCTCGAAGCGCTCGAGGCGGCCTGGAACGCGGCGCAATCGGATCCGGCCTTTCTGGCCGAGTACGCGCGCCTGCTGCGCGAGTACGTCGGCCGGCCGAGCCTGCTCTACGAGGCACGCCGTCTGGCCGCAGAGCTGGGGGTGGCGCGCGTCTTCCTCAAGCGGGAGGACCTCAACCATACCGGCGCGCACAAGATCAACAACTGCATCGGACAGGCGCTGCTCGCACGGCGCATGGGCAAGCGGCGCGTGATCGCCGAGACCGGCGCCGGCCAGCACGGCGTCGCGACGGCGACCGTGGCGGCGCTCTTCGGCATGGATTGCATCGTGTACATGGGCGCCGTCGACGTCGAGCGCCAGGCCCTCAACGTGGCGCGCATGCGCTTGTTGGGCGCCGAGGTGCGGCCCGTGACGTCGGGCTCGGCGACGCTGAAAGACGCCATGAACGAGGCGATGCGCGACTGGGTCACGCACGTCGAGGACACCTATTACCTGATTGGCTCGGTGGCCGGGCCGCATCCCTATCCGGCGCTCGTGCGCGAGTTGCAAGCCGTGATTGGTCACGAGGCGCGCCAGCAAATGCTCGAGCGCGAAGAGCGCCTGCCGAGCCACGTGCTGGCCTGCGTCGGCGGCGGCTCGAACGCGATGGGCATCTTCCACGCGTTTCGCGAGGACACAAGCGTGGCGCTGATCGGCGTCGAACCGGCGGGCGAGGGCATCGGAAGCGGCCGCCACGGCGCGACGCTGGGCCATGGGCGCCCGGGCGTGTTCCACGGCAGCTACTCCTACGTGTTGCAGGACGCCCACGGCCAGATTCAGGAGGCTCACTCCGTCAGCGCCGGCCTGGATTACCCGGGCGTCGGGCCCGAGCACAGCCATTTGAAAGACAGCGGCCGCGCCACCTACGTCTCCGTGACGGACGACGAGGCCCTGGCGGCGCTCAAGCTGCTCGCCCGCACCGAGGGCATCATTCCGGCGCTCGAGTCCGCCCACGCGATCGCCCACCTCGTCCGCCTGGCGCCGACCCTCGGCGCGGAAGACCTGGTGCTCGTCAACCTTTCCGGCCGCGGCGACAAGGATATGGGCACGATCGCCGCCCGCATGCTCTAAAGAGAGGCTCACATGTCCCGTATTTCCACGACCTTCTCCCGCCTGGCGGACCGCGACGAGCGCGCGCTGGTCGCCTACGTCACGGTCGGCGACCCGGACCTCGAGACCTCGTACCAGGTCATCGAGACGCTCTGCCGCGCCGGCGCCGACGTGCTCGAGCTCGGCGTGCCGTTCTCGGACCCCACGGCCGACGGCCCCGTGATTCAGCGCTCGTCCGTGCGCGCGCTGGCCGCAGGCACCACGCCGGGCGCGATCCTCGCTCTCGTCCGCCGTATGCGCGCCGCCGGTCACGAACAGCCGGTCATCCTGTTCGGCTATTACAACCCGTTTCTGCAGTACGGCCTCGCGCGCCTCGCCGAGGACGCGGCCGCGGCCGGCGTCGACGGCTTCCTCACGGTCGATTTGCCGCCCGAGGAGGCCGGCCCGTTTCATGCGGCCTGCCAGGCGCATGCGCTCGATCTGATCGCCTTGCTGACGCCCACCAGCACGCCGGCGCGCGTGGAGGCCGTGCGCCGCATCGCGGGCGGCTTCGTCTACTACGTGTCGCGCACGGGGGTCACCGGCGCCAAGGTGGACGGCCTCGAAAACGTCAACGCGCAGGTCGCCCGCATGCAAGCGGCGCTGCCGCTGCCGATCTGTGTCGGCTTCGGGGTCGCCGAGCCGAGCCAGGTGGCCGAGCTCGGGCGACAGGCGGACGGCGTGGTGGTCGGCAGCGCGATCGTCTCGATGGTCGAGCGCCTCGGTTGCGGCGAGGAAACGCTCGAGGGAATCGAGCGCATCGTGCGCGCGCTCAAACAGCCGATCGCGGGCGCCCTGCGGGTCTGAGCATCAGCGACCGGGCGGATTGACTACTGTAGCTGCGCGCCGCTGATGAGCGCGAGGCCGCCGACCAGCGTCTGGGTCGCCTGCCGCATGAAGGCGAAGTCGAGGGTCATGGGCGTGTCGGTCGGCGTATGGTAGTTCGGATTGCGGAACGGCAAGGTGTCCGTCAAAAAGACGGCCGGAAAGCCCATTTGCCAGAACAGGTCCTGGTCGCTGCGGCGCAGGTCCTGTGTCGGCCAGGTGCTGGGGGCGCCGGAAAAGCTTTGCGTCACGAGCTGGTACGGCGGCGGAAGTGCCCCTGCGGCCTTCGCGAAGTCGGCCAAGTAGGCGCCGGCGGCGTCGTTGCTGGCGGCGAGCATAAAATTCGCGGTGTTCGGCACGCTCATTCCGGAGAGCTGTTGTTGCGAATCTGGTGTGGAGCTGCAGAAGGCCATGCCTTCCATGTTCACGTCGACGAGGTAGTCGAGCGAATCGGATTCGTGCCTGTCGATGAACGCCTGAGCCCCCAGATCGCCGAGCTCTTCGCCGTCGAACGCCAGGAATCGAACGGTCTTCTCCGGCTTGCGCGTGGCGAGGATGCGGGCGGCCTCGAACATCGCGGCGATCGCCGACGTGTCGTCATCGGCGCTATACCACCAGGTGTCGTGGTGCGCACTCACGAGGATCACCTGATTGGGCTCGGTGCTGCCGGGAATGTCCACGTAGACGTTGGTGCCGGCGTACCCGTTCTGGACGAAGTCCTCCTTGACGGGCGTCTGGCCGGTCGCGTTCTTGAAGGCCTGTGCCACGTAGTTGGCGATGCTCGAGTGCTGACGCACGCCGTAGGGCGTGTCGATCGTCGTTTGCGGCGACTGCTTGTGGGTGTTGACCATTCCCCACACGGCGTTCCGCAAGTTCGTCTCACTGACGGCGTCGAGCGCGCCGTACCCCGTGCCGTCGCTGGTCGCTTGCGCCGCCACGCGAACGGGCGTGCTCACGCTCGGTACGGGACCATGGAGTTGGCAGCCCGCCAGCACCGCGAGTCCCCACGGCAAGACGAAACGTCGAAGGCGCATGCAAATTCTCCCTGAAGCGTGACGCACGCGCCCATGATAGGGAGGTCACGTGTCAGCCTTAGAGGCATGGCAGCCAAAAAGTGCTGGATGACTCGGCTTCAGGCAGAGGCCGCTCGACCGTTTAGCTTGTTCGACATCCGCCCTGCGCGTGGCGACCTCGAGCGCCGAAATCAGCGGCGACGGTCGAGCCCGCTTGCGAGCTCGACCGCACGCCCCCACCTTACTGGATCTGGGCGCCGCTCATCAGCGCGAGGCCGCCGACGAGCGTCTGCGTCGCCTGGCGCATGAAGGCGTAGTCGAGCGTGTTCGGCGTGTCGTTCGGTGTATGGTAGTTCGGATTGCGGAAGGGCAACGTGTCCGTCAAAAAGACGGCCGGAAAGCCCAATTGCCAGAACAGGTCCTGATCGCTGCGCCGCACGTCCTGAGCCGGCCATTTGCTCGGAGGGCCCGAGAAGCTCTTCGTCACGAGACGATAGGGCCCGGGCAGCACGCTCGTCGCGGTTCCGAACTGGCTCATGTACGAGTTTGCGACCGAGTTGCTGACCGCCAACATGAAGTTCGCGGTGGTCGGCAGCGGCAGCCCCTTGGGTGAAACCTGGGAGTTCTTCGCGCTGCTGGCGAAGGCCATGCCCTCCATGTTCACGTCCACCAGGTAGTCGAGCGAATCGGACTCGTGCTTGTCGATGAACGCCTGCGCGCCCAGATCGTCCAGCTCCTCGCCGTCGAACGCCACGAAGCGGATGGTCTTCTTGGGCTTGCGCGTGGCGAGAATGCGGGCGGCCTCGACCAGGGAGGCGATCGCCGAGGTGTCGTCGTCCGCGCTGTACCACCAGGTGTCGTGGTGGCCGCTCACGAGGATCACCTGGTTCGGCTGCGTGGTGCCGGGAATGTCCACGTAGACGTTCGTGCCCGCGTAGCCGTCCTCGACGAAGTTCTCCTGGACCGGCGTGAGCCCGGTCGCCGTCTTGAACGCCTGCGCCACGTAACCGGCGATCGCCGAGTGCTGACGCACGCCGTAGGGCGTGTCGATGATCATTTGCGGCGCCTTCATATGGGCGTCGACCATCCCCAGCACGTCGTTCTGCAAGTTGGTCTGGCTGACCGCGTCGAGCACGCCGTACCCGGTGCTGGTGGTCGTCGCCAGCGTTTCCACGCGCATCGGCGTGGTCGGCAGAACGCCGTGGGCCTGACAGCCCGTCAACACGGCGAGCGTCAACGGCAATACGGAACGGTGGATGCGCATGCGCACCTCCCTTTCTCGTGATGAACGCGCCCATGATAGGCAGGGTGCTTGTCAGGCTCAGATTCAAGGTGGCCAAAAAGCCCTGGGCGACTTGTCTTCAGGCAGAGCGCGCTCGAACCGTTTGGCAGCACGTTGGTGGGCGTAGCCCGTGCCGGCCTGCAGCGTCGAAGAACGCGGCGCGAGCCGGCAGAGCGGCTCAGAGCGCGGCGAAAAAGGCCCGCAGGCGCTCGGCGTCCTTGATACCGGGGGTGGCCTCGACGCCCGAGGCGACGTCGACGCCCCAGGGCGCATGGCGCCGCACGAGCTCGCCGACGTTCGTGGCGTCGAGGCCGCCCGCCACGATGAGCGGCACGCGGCAATCGAGCTGCGCGAGCACTTCCCACTCGAAGGTCCGTCCCGTGCCGCCGAGCAGGCGGGTGCTGGCGGTGTCGAGCAAAAGGCGATCGACATGCGGCGCGATCGCCGTGACGCGGGATTGCAGCGCCTGGCGATCGCCGTCCACGCCGATTGCCTGCACGACCGTGAAGCGCCCGCGCAGGGAATCACACAGCTCTGGATCGGGCGTGCCATGCAGTTGCACGGTATCCAGCCCGCATTCCTCGGCAATCCGGGCCACCGAGGCGCGCGCGTCCGGCCCGAAAACGCCCACTTTGCTCACGTTCGGCGGCAAGGCCGCCGTGATGGCACGGACTCGGGACGGGTCCACCTGGCGCTTGCTGGGCGCGAAGACGAAGCCGAGCGCGAAGGCGCCCAGCGAGGCGGCCAGCGCGGCGTCCTCCAGTCGCGTCAGCCCGCAGATCTTAATGCGTGGTCGCAACGACGCCTCCGAAGAGCTCCTGGTAGGCGATCGCCAGATCCGGGCGTCGCATGAGCGTTTCGCCGATCAGCACCGCCTGCGCGCCGCCTTCGACCACACGGGCGACGTCTTCGCGGGTGCGCAGGCCGCTCTCGGCCACGATCACGCGATCGCCACGGCGATCGCCCATTTGCCGAATCAACGCCGCGCTGGTCGCCAGATCGATCGCATACGTCTTGAGGTTCCGATGGTTGATGCCCAGCATGGGCGTCGTCACTTTCAACGCGCGCGCCAACTCGGGCTCGTCGTGCACCTCGAGCAGCACGTCGAGCCCGAGCTCGGCCGCGAGCCCCGCGAGCTCGGCGAGCATGCCGTCCTCGAGAATCGCGGCGATCAGCAGCACGGCATCCGCGCCGTGAACACGCGCCTCGTAGACCTGGTAGGGCGCGGTCAGAAAGTCCTTTTGAAGCAATGGCAACGCGACCACCTGATGCAGCCGCGCGAGGCGGGCGAGGTTGCCCTGAAAATGCGCTTGCTCGGTCAACACCGAAATGGCGCGCGCCCCGCAGGCCTGATAGGTGCGGGCGATCGCCTCGGCGTCGAAATCCGGCCGCAGCAGGCCACCGGACGGACTGGCTTGCTTGATCTCGGCGATCACGGCCGGTCGCTGCGGCGCACCGCGCAATGCCCGCGCGAAGCCGCGGGTCGCCGGCATCCCGGCGAGGCGCGCTTTCAGCTCGGCTAGCGGCACGGCACGCTCACGAGCCGCCAGGGCCTTCTGGCTGGTCGCGACGATTTGATCGAGGGTCACGGGGGACATTGAAACTCCGGAAAACTAGCTGGCGAGGGCCATTGGAGTGGCCAGACTCGCGAGGAAATTGCTCAGCAGGCGCTGGCCCTCGACGGTGAGCACCGATTCGGGATGGAACTGGACGCCGACGATGGGATACCGGCGATGCCGCAGTCCCATGATTTCGCCCTCGGCGGTCCAGGCGGTGGCTTCGAGGCAATCCGGCAGAGTCTCGCGACGCACGAGCAGCGAGTGATAGCGAGCCGCCGTAAAAGGCGCCGAGAGGCCCGCGAAGAGGCCTTCGCCGTTGTGCGCGATCGCCGAGGTCTTGCCGTGCATCACGCGCTCGGCGCGCACCACCTCGCCGCCGAACACCAAGCCGATCGCCTGGTGTCCGAGGCAGACGCCCAGCACGGGAATTTGCGCGCCGAAGCGCTCCAACACCGCGCAGGTCACGCCCGCGTCCTCCGGACGCCCGGGACCCGGCGAGAGCACGATGCCGTCGGGCGCCATGCGCGCGATCTCGTCGAGCGTGATCGCGTCGTTGCGGCGCACGACGAGCTCGGCGCCCAGCTCCCCGAGCATCTGCACGAGGTTGTAGGTGAACGAGTCGTAGTTGTCGATCACGAGCAGCTTCGGCATGGTCTTCTCACTTTCCGGTGTGCGCCCGCGTGATGGCCGCGCGCAGGGCGCGGGCCTTGTCGAGCGTCTCTTGATACTCTTTTTCGGGCTCGGAGTCATACACGATCCCCGCGCCGGTCTGGAAGTAATACGTGCCGTCGATCGCGACGGTCGTGCGAATGGCGATCGCGAGCTGCGCGTCGCCGTCGAAGCCGAAGTAGCCCACCGTGCCGCCGTACAGCCCACGCCGCACCGGCTCGTGCCGCTCGATGAGCGTCATCGCCTCGATCTTGGGCGCGCCCGAGAGCGTGCCGGCCGGGAAGGTGGCGCGGAACGCGTCGAACGCGTCGCGATCGCCGGGCAGGCGTCCTTCGACGCTGCTGACCAGGTGCATCACGTGCGAGTAGCGTTCGATCACCATGCGGTCCGCCACGCGCACGCTGCCGATCGCGGCCACGCGGCCCACGTCGTTGCGTCCGAGGTCGACCAGCATGACGTGCTCGGCCAGCTCCTTGGGATCGGCTTTCAGCGAGGTCTCGTGCGCCTGGTCCTCGTCCGGCGTGCGCCCACGCGGACGCGTGCCGGCGATCGGGCGCACCGTCAGCGTCTCGCCCTCCAGCCGGAACAGCAGCTCGGGGCTCGCGCCCACGACCGTCGCCTCCGGCAGCTTGAGGCAATACATGTACGGGCTCGGATTGATGGCCCGCAGCGCCTCGTACACGGCGAACGGCGCGGCGTCCGAGCGCGCCTCGAAACGTTGCGAGAGCACGCCCTGGAAGATGTCGCCCGCGCGGATGTGCTCCTTGAGGGATTCGACTTCGTCGCAGAACTGCTCGCGGCTCATGCCGGGCACGAACGTGGGGGCTTCGTCGTGCAATGGCGGCTCGCCTTTGGACAACGGCGCGCGCAGACGCGCATCCAGCGCTTCGAGCGAGGCGCGGGCTCGATCGTAGGCCGCATCAACGTCCTCACCGGGGGCGAGTTTGGCCAGGTGCACCATTCGCAGGCGCTCGGCCTTGGGATCCACCTCCACCAGCTCGCCGGGAATCAACCAGCAGGCCTCGGGCATGGGCAATCCGGCCGCGGCGTGTTCCGGCAGGCGCTCGATGTGGCGCACCGTGTCGTAGCCGAAGTAGCCGACGGCGCCCGCGAAGCGCGGCAGCCCGATCGAGCTCGCCGGCGCGTAGGTTTGAAGCAGCTCGCGCAAGGCCTGGATGGGGTCGCTTTCTTGAACCGTTCGGCGATCGCCCTCCTCGATGGTCACGCGCGACCCCTCGGCGCGCAGCACCGCCAGCGGCTTGAGCCCCATGCAGGCGGGACCGTCCCCGGGCAGCGATTCGAGGAGGAAAGCGGTCGGCTCGTCAAGCAAGCGCCGGAACAAGTCGGGCACGGTCTCGCCGTGGCAGGGCCGTTCCAGCATCAGCGGAATCAGGCCGCCCTCCGCCGCGAGCGCCCGGAAGGCCGCACGCTCGGGCGTGAGTTGCATCTGGGTGTTCATACGAGGACCTCCGCGGTCGCCACGGAGCGCCCCAGGGCGGTCGCCACCTGGCGAACGCTGCCCATCAGGGCCTCGAACTGCTCGGGGTACAGGCTTTGCCCGCCGTCCGAGAGTGCTTGTTCGGGATTGCGATGCACTTCGACGATCAGCCCGTCGGCGCCGGCCGCGACGGCCGAGAGGCTCGCGGGGCCGACCAGATGGCGCTTGCCGGTCGCGTGGCTCGGATCGGCGATCACCGGCAGGTGGCTCAAGCGCTTCACCAGGGGAATGGCGACGACGTCGAGCGTGTTGCGCGTGGCGTCGTCGTAGCTGCGGATGCCGCGCTCGCAGAGAATCACCTGGGGATTGCCCTCGGCCAGGATGTATTCCGCGGCCAGCAGCCACTCCTTGATCGTCGCCGCGGGCCCGCGCTTGAGCAGCACGGGCTTGCGCGAGCGCCCCGCGCGCTTGAGCAGCGCGAAGTTCTGCATGTTGCGCGCGCCGAGCTGAATGATGTCCGCGTAGCGCTCCACCAGCTCCAGGCTCTCGTGGTCGATCGCCTCGGTGACGATCGCGAGCCCGTAGCGCTCGCGCGCCTCGGCGAGCAGCTTCAGCCCGTCCTCGCCCATGCCCTGAAAGGCGTAGGGGCTCGTGCGCGGCTTGAAGGCCCCGCCGCGCAGCACGGTCGCGCCGGCCGCCGCGACGCGCTCGGCCGTCTCGAAAAGCTGCTCCCGGCTCTCGACGCCGCAGGGGCCGGCCATCATGCAGACGCCCTCGCCGATCACGGTGCCGTTGAAGAGGCGAATGCGCGTGTCCTCGGACTGGAACTCGCGGCTCACGAGCTTGTACGGCGCGGTCACGGCGATCGCGTCGGCGACGCCGGCCATGTCGATGAACGGCGCGGGATCGAGCGGCCCCTGATTGCCGAGGATGCCGATCGCCATGCGATGCGCGCTGGGCATCGGGCGGGCCTCGAGGCCCAAGGAAGCGATGCGCGCGCAGACCGCCTCGATTTGGGCGGGTTCGACGTGGGGATGCATGAGGATCAACATCGGAAGCTCCTGTCGGGAACGCCGGCTTCGCCCGGCCTGGTGGGAATGCTTCCATCCTACATGCGTGGGGTGTAAAAGAGAATCAAATAGTTTTTGATCTTTTGTCAGTCCATGACTGACAGCGTGAGCGACATCGCCTGGGCCATGCCCCATGCGCGGACGTTTACATGTTCGCGTTGAGCGTCGTGATGTTGCGGCGAATGCAGACCTTGCCGTCGCGATTGAAAATCAGACTCACGCCGCCGTCTTGCGAGATGACGAACACCGCCACGTCCGGCGCGGCGGCGCAGAGGCGCATGGCGGATCGGTGGCGCATGCCGAACTGCTCGAGGTCCAGCCGCCGCCGCACCTTCGAGCCTTCCCAGACCTCGTAGACTGGCGGCGTCTCGATCGCCTCGGCCGCAATCTCGGCGCCGAAGCCGACCACGGCCAGGTTCGTGCGCATCACCGTCGCCCCGTCCGTGCCCGAGAGGTTCGCCACGAAGTTGGACGATTCGAGAATGCGCTGGCTCGAGGTGCGCGCCTCGAGGTCCAGCAGGTGCAACTGTTGCAGGCGCGTGGCGTACTCGGTCGTCGGCATCTCGGCGATCGTCTCGGGATCGAGCTGCTTGGCGAGCGAGGCGCGCAAAAAGCGCGAGGCCGCCGCCGAGAGGAAGTGCTCGGACAAGAAGAACGGCGCCCCGTCCAGCCGATACTTGGGCTTCACCAAATTGCGGCGCGGCTTGAGAATCGGGCTCGCCTCGGCCGCGAGCACCAGCGCGCCGCCGTGGCCCAACCGCTTGATGCCGTTGATCGTCGAAACCAGCACGTTGAGATACGCCAACCGCAGCAGCTCGACCGACGGCGGCTCGATCGTGATGTTCTGCTGGGCGAGGCGCTCGGTGAAGTAGCCGAGCCCCTCGTCGATCAGTCCGTGCACGCCGAAGAGGCTGTCCGGCAACGATTGCGAGCCTTGCAAGCGGCCGCTCGCGAGCGCGAGCAACGCGGCCTGGTTCTGATAGACAGTGATGCTGCCGGGCCCGTCGATACGCAGCGTCAGCGCGTGCGGCAGCGCCTCGTGGCGCGCGGCGAAGCCCTGGCGGGCGATCGCCCACGAGAAGCCCAGATTGAGCAATCCGCGGACGCGCATCGGCGCGTCGGGATCCTCGGGAAACTCGACCCACATCGCGGCGCTGTTGAGGTCCAGCGCCGTCGCGAGGCGGCTCAACTCGGCCACGTCGTAGTCGCGACCCGACGAGAAGAGCCAGGTCTCCACCTGGCCCTCGTCCGCGCCACGCGTCACCAGTTCGCCCTCCGGCGTGCAGCACAGGGTGAAGGTGATCGCGCGCCCCTCGTTGATTTCGAGGCTCGCCACGTAGGCCACTTCCAGCAGGCGCTTCAAGCGATGCGTGGGCGGCAACACCGGAGCCGACTCGCTGTGCGGCATGGCGTGCCAGCGAGCCAGGATCTCTTCCACCAGCTGGTCAGGAAAGGCGTAGGCCTCCTGCTGATCGGTTCCTCGAATGGTCATGGGCAATCCAGTATAACAGTCTTGCGTCTTCAGGCACGAGCCACGCCCCGTGATTCGATGCCGTGGCGACTACTGGATGCGCACCATCGCCTTGATCGCGCGCCGTTCGTCCATCGCGGCATAGCCGTCCGGCACGCCTTCGAGTCCGACCGTCAGATCGAGCACGGGCCCGGGATCCAGCGTGCCGGCGAGCACGTCGGCCAGCAACTCGGGCAGATAGGCCCGCACGGGCGCCACGCCGCCCGCGAGCGCGATGTTCTCGCCGAACATGCGCCCGATATTGAACTGCTGCATGTGCGGCACGCCCACGTAGCCGACCGTGCCGCCGGGCCGCGCGATGGCGATCGCCGTGTTCATGGACTGCTGCGTGCCGACGCACTCCAGCACGCACTCGGCGCCGCCTTTCGTCGCGTCGAGCACTCTGGCGATCGCCGCCTCGCCGCGCACGCTCACCTCATCCGTCGCGCCGAAGCGCTTCGCGAGCGCCAGGCGATCGGGGTGGTGCCCGAGCATGAAGATGCGCGCGGCCCCAAGGCGTTTGGCCGCCAACACGCCGCACAGGCCCACCGCGCCGTCGCCGACCACCGCGACCGTCGATCCGGGCTTCACGCCGGCCGCTCTGGCCGCGTGGTGGCCGGTGCCCATGACGTCCGTGAGCGGCAGAATCGATTGTAGAATCGCCTCGTCGCCCTCGATCTGCGGCGGCAACTTCACCAGCGTGCCGTCCGCAACCGGGACGCGCACGGCCTCCCCCTGGCCGCCGTCGTTGTCCAGGCCGCCCCAGAAGCCGCCGTGCAGGCAGGAGGTCTGCAAGCCCTTGTGGCAGAACTCGCACTCGCCGTCCGAGTAGACGAAGGGCGCGATGACGCGATCGCCCTTCTTGAAGCCGTGCACGTCCGAGCCGACGGCCTCGACGATGCCCATGAACTCGTGGCCCATTCGCGAGCCGGCCGGCCGGCCGCCGTCGCGGTACGGCCACAGATCCGAGCCGCAGATGCACGCGTGCGTCACGCGCACGACGACGTCGGTCGCCTCGTGCAGGCTGGCGTCGGGGACGTTCTCGACGCGAACGTCGTGAGGGCCGTAAAGGACAGTGGCGCGCATGGTCGATTCCTTCTAGCTAGAACGAAAGGGGTGGGCGTGTTGTACCACACCCACCCTTCGAATTCAACGACTCCGCTCGCGCGCGCCCCCTCCCCCTGGCGAGGGGGAGGGATGTTGGCGACCCGTCCAGGGGAGCCAACGGGGTGGGGGAGTCTTTCGGCGGACCGCTAAGAGACTCCCCCACCCAGCCTCAGCCCCTGAAC
>DATNPP010000706.1:0-3154 GCA_036703175.1 Oscillatoriaceae cyanobacterium | reverse complement strand
CGCGGCGGCGAGCCTGGGGCAGGTCTATCAGACGCATTTGCACTCGGGCGAGGAGGTCGCCGTCAAGGTGCAGCGCCCGGATCTGCTGCTGACCTTCGCGGTCGACATCACGGTGCTGCGCCACATCGCGCACTACGTCGAGCGTCATACGGACTGGCTGCAAGGCGTGGAGCTGGTGGACATCCTCGACGAGTTCAGCCGCAAGCTGCACGAGGAGGTGGACTACCGGCGCGAGGCCGACAACGCGGACCACTTCGCGGCGAACTTCGGCGAGTTTCCGGGCGTGGCCGTGCCGCGCATGTACCGGGAGTTTTCGAGCCGGCGCATTTTGACCATGGAGTTCATGCACGGCACGAAGGTGACCAACCGCGACGTGCTCGAAGAGATGGGCGTGGACGCGCTCAAGCTCGTCACGCGCATGATTCAGGTGAACCTCAAGCAGTTGCTCGAGGACGGCTTTTATCACGCCGATCTGCACCCGGGCAACATCCTGGTCGATCGCGCCGGGCGGCTGATCTTCATCGACTTCGGGCTCGTGGGCGAGATTCCGCGCCCCATGCGCGCGCAGATGGTCGAGGCTTTCTTGCACGGCGTGAACCGCGACGTCGAGGGGCTCGTGCAGGATCTGGTCCTGCTCGGCTTCATTCGGCCCGGCCAGGATCCCGCGCCGCTCAAGCCGACGCTGGCCTGGATTCTCGAGGCGGCGCTCACGCCTTTGGGCAAGCGGCCCACGTTCAAGGAGATGACCGATCCGATGGCGGACCTGTTCTACCGCTATCACCTGCGCGTGCCGGTGACGTTCTCGTTCGTCATTCGCACGCTGATTGCGCTCGAGGGCATCGCGATCATGCTCGCGCCGCAGTTCCACCCGTTCGACGTGGCGATTCCCTATGCGGCCAAGATCCTGCTCTCCGAGTCCGGCCGGGACATCCGCGATCGCTTCGTCTCCGAGATCTTCACGCCGTACGGACTGGACTGGGATCGCCTGTTCGAGCTGATTCGGCTCGCCAAGCGCGACCCCGGCTTCAAGCTCGGCGAAGTCGCGATGCTCGGCCTCAACTGGGTGCTGTCGCCCCAGGGCCGCGGCGTCCGCGAGCGCGCGTTCGACGAGCTGCTGGGCAACCAGCCGATTCCGTGGGATCGGCTGGAAGCGTTGCTGCAGCAAGCCCAGCAGGATCCGACTTTCGAATTGATGGCGATCGCCACCCCGCTCATCAACTTCCTCATGACGCCCGAAGGCGCCACGGTGCGCCAGCGCCTCGCCTGGAAGCTCGGCAAGGACGCGCTACGCGGCCGCCTGATGCAATGGGCCGGCGTCTACAAACTCGCCCGCGCCATTCTCGCCGGCGTCGTGTCCTAACGCGCTCCAAGCGGGAACCGCTCGAGCGCAGTATAGCAGGGCCCTTGAGGCGTCAAATCGGAGTGATAGAGCACGGCCGTCTCGACGCCCCACGCGACCCGTTCGATGGCCACCTCGGATTCCAACTCGGCCAAATCGACCGGCTGCTCCAGCTCCCGGCAGAGCGTGATGTGCGGGCTGTAGCGGCGCGTTTCGAGAGCATGACCCAATCGGATGATCGCCTCGCGCGTCGCGATTTCGAGCGCCCGCAAGGCCTCGACGTCTCCGTCGATTCCGAGCCACAGGACTCTCGCCCGGCGTCCGCCGAAAGTGCCGAGATTCCCGAGCGCGAGATCGAATGGGCTGATCGCGGCGCACGCATCGCGCAGCTCACGCTTGAGGCCCGGAAGCGCTTGCTCGGGCGCTTCTCCCAAAAACTGCAGCGTGAGGTGGGCATTCTCGGAGCGCTGCCAGCGCCGTCCGAGGATCCGTTCTTTCAAAGACGCCTCGGCCGCAATGAACGCGGCCAAGGCGGACGGGGGCATATCCAAAGCAGTGAACAATCGCATGGCGCCATGCTACGCGGTGCCCTACGAGGCGACAATGCCAAGCGAATCGCTTCGAAGCCAAAATCGCTCAGTAAGCCACCTGAATGGTGTAATCCACCTTCGCCTGCCCATTCGCCGGCACGCGCGTGGGGAACTCGAAGTCCGTCGCCGAGAGCTTGTTGTAAGGCAGATTGTTCGAGACGATGCGCCAGTCGCCCCACTGATGCTCCTCCACGTTCACCGTGACGGGCACGTTCTTGTGGTTGCGCAGCACGATCTCATAGGAATACTCGCGCAGGCGATCGCTCAACACGCGCGTATTCGTCTGTCGCCGCTCGCCCACGATGTCGAACGCATCGCCCAGTTGCGCGCGCACCTTCTCGTCTTTGGGCGTGTGATCGATGGCATCTTCGCCGATGAACTGCAGTTGGTGGTTGGCGTCCTCCTGGTAGACGCGGATGCGCCCCTTGGGCAGCGGAACACCCAGTCCGTTGTCGAGCGAGTTCTTGAACTCGAGCATGACCTGGACCTTGGGCTGATTGCCGCCGCCACCGTAGTCAGCGCGCGCCCCGTCGAAGACGTAGACCTTCTGGGTCTTCACGTCGCTCGCGTTCAGCAAGGAGAGCTGTTTGCTCTGATTGTCGAGCAGCGTCGTGCGCCGGCCCAGATCATAGGAGTGGTACTCGAAAAGCGCCTGCTGCGTGAATTGCGACTTGGCCTCGGGCGCGGCGGCCATGTTTTCGGCCTCGAGGGGGCGATAAGGAACGGGCTGCGGCGCGCGGTGCACGTTGCCGGCCACCAGCGTCAGATGGGCGTTCGGGTAGCTGATGCCGCTCTCGTTTTTGAGCGTCACCCAGCCCGTGATGTCCGCGCGCGTGTTGTCCTTGCGGCTCACCACGACGTAGTCCGCATGCCATGACATGCCCGACGTCAGATAACTCGCCTCGATCGTCTGCGTGCCGCGACGAGTGGCGTTCAACAACCAAATCAGCGACGGCTGCGCGACGAGATCGGGCGGCAGATTCGGCAGAATCACCTGCCCCGGCGGCTGCAGGTAGATCTTGTCGCCGATGCGGTAGACGTAGCCGTCGTTCGTCGAGAGCAACGTGGCTGTGACGGTCTGGCCTTCGCGATTGCCGACGTCCGGCATTTTGATCTCGACTTGATGCCCGACGTACTTCTCCATCAGCTTCGACGGCGTGATGAGGTCATAGGCGTAGTTCTGCTCCAACACGTCGAGATTGCCCGGATTCGAAAGCGAGACGAG
>DATNPP010000209.1:0-5191 GCA_036703175.1 Oscillatoriaceae cyanobacterium | reverse complement strand
GGCGCGACGTCCGCGCCGAAGCCGATCGCCTCGATGCCCAGCAGGTCCTGATTGCTCGTGGGCGCCGGCGGCGCCGCGGCGAGATCGAGAATGCGGCGCAGCTGCGTGGCCTGATCGCCGCCCTGCGCGGCGGTGGTGTCGAGGTCGTTGAACTTGCTGGGGTAGCAGGTGTAGTAATCCGCCACGATGTCCGTGATCGTCTCGGTCTTGAGCGGCATCTGCTGGAACGCCGCGGTGCTGCACGGCTGGCCGAAGCCGTCGCCCGTTTCGAGCGGCAGCACGCGCAGCGGAATCTCCTCGCCGTTGTAGTTGATGCGCAGCGCGGGCGTGTTGGGGCTGGGATAGACGCCGCTCAAGCTGCTGCTGGTCCAGGCGTACCCGATCGCGCGATCGAGCGTGTTCTGGCCGCTCAGCCGCTGCTGAATGACGAAGACCATCATGGCCTCGATGCTCGTGCCCGCCACCAACGCGCTGGTGTTGTCGCCCCACTCGAAGCTGACGCGCACGTGCGGCGCGAGCGTGCCCTTTTTGTCCGTCTGGAAGGTGCCGGAGTCCTGATCGACGGCCAGCACGCCGTAGCCCTGGCGCGGCTTGTCGTCCGCACGGGCCACCAGCTCGATCACCGGGGCGCTGGGGCCGCCGTTCACGAGCGGGCGGGACTCGGAGAAGCAGGTGATCGGCGAGGCGAAGGGGTTGTTGCCGTCGGGGCGATCGTAGATCAGATCGGCGGCGTCCGTGAGGTCACCCAGCTGCACCGGGGCGCCGAGGCTTGCGGCCAGGGCCGAAACGCCCATCGGGCTCGCACCCAGCGGCGAGAAAGCGGTGCCCGCGCCGCAACCGGCGATCGCGAGCGGAAGCGCGGCAAGCGCGAGAGCGAGAAGACGCGTGCGCATGGGGCCTCCTATTGCCAGAACTCGCTGGGGACCGCGAGGAAGTCTTGCCAGGTGATTTGGGGCCAGTAGCCGTAGTCCAGCACGGTGCCGTCGGGACCGTAGCAGACCATGTAACCCGTGCGATCCAGACGCTTGTAGAACACCAGCTGGTTCGGCGGATTGTTCGTGTACTGGTTGGTGATGATGTCCTGATACAGCGGGCGGCGCGCCACGTAGAACGAGACGCTCTGCGTGCGCTGGGCCAGCGCGACGCCGGCCTGCATCCACTGCTGGAAGCTGATCGGGGCGGGGAAGCCCTTGGCGCGGCCCTGATAGACCTTCTGCACGTCCGGGCTGGCCGGCCAGTGGAACTGGCTGGGCGGCACGCGCAACTCGGGCGAGAGCTGGGTCTTCACGTCTTCGACCGCCTGGTCCGGATCCTTGAAGGCCGGGCCGAAGTTGAACTGTTGCAGCAAATTGATGAACGCCTGCTCGTCTTGCTGAGCCTGCTGACCGGGATCGCCGCCGCCGCCGCTGCTGGGCGCGCCGGGCGTGGCCGTGGGCTTGGGCAGCGGACGGAAGGCGCTCGTCTGGGCGGGCGCCGCATTGGCGGGCGCCGCCGGAGCCGCGGCCGCGGGCGCCGGATCGGCTGGTGCCGGGCCGGGATCGCCGATCGTGCCGGGATCCACGGGCGTGTAGGGATCGGCGGGCTGGCCGTCGCCGGGATCGGGCTGATCCGAGCTCGTGCTCGTGCTCGGCGCCGCGGGATTGCCGTGGCGACCGCAACCGCTGAGCGTGCCGGTGAGCAGCATGCAGGCGCTCACGAGAACGAGGGCTTGGCGAGCAGAAAACAGGCGCATGGCGATCCTCAAATCAGTCGGGCTGATACGGATTTATCCGGCCGCCGGATTAAAAACTTACCCAAGGGCAGGTTAAAAAACGGCTAAATAACACCTCGGCGGGCGCTGGCGCCGTGCGGCGGCTCGTGTAGAATGAGGCGGGAGGCGCGCACCATGGAACGCATTTTGGGGCTCGACGTGGGCACGAAGACGATCGGCATCGCCGTGAGCGATCCGTTGGGCATCACGGCCCAGCCGGTGACGACGATCCGCCGAACGGCCATGCAGGCCGATCTGCAGGAATTGCAAGGCCTGATCGACCTGTACAATGCTTCGTTGCTTGTGGTAGGCTATCCCAGAAACATGAACGGGTCGGTGGGGGATCAGGCGCGGTTCGTGGAGCGCTTCGTCGAAGCGGTGCGCGAGGCTTGCCCGGTGCCCATCGAGCTGGTCGACGAACGCCTCACCACCCGGATCGCCCAGCAAGCCATGATCATGGGCAACGTGAAGGCCGAGCGCCGCCGTCAAATCATCGATCAACAAGCCGCCGCCGTGATTCTGCAAGGGTACCTGGATCGGCAATCGCGCCTCAAGAAGGAGTAAGCACCATGGATCAAGAGCAAGATTTGGGAGAGGACATCGTCACGCTGGTCGACGAAGACGGCAAGAGCCACGAGTTCCAGGTCGTGGACATCCTCGAGGTGAACGGCCAGGAGTACGCCCTGCTGCTGCCCGCGGCCGAGGGTGAAGAGACGGACGAAGTCCTGGTGCTGCGCTTTCTGGAGGATCGCTTCGAGCTGATCGAAGACGAGGCCGAGTTCCAGCGCGTGGTCAAGGCCCTCGAAGAGCTCAGCGAGGAAGAGGCCTAAACGCGTCTCGTGACGCTCGAACGCACCGCGCCCGCGCGCTTTGACGCCGGGCGCTTTGTGCTGCCGTTGGGGGCGCACGCGCTGGTCGTGACGCCCTGGTCCGAGGCGATTCTCGAGTTTCGCTTCGAGGGGCCGCAGCCGTTGCCCGTCTCGCCCGCGGCGTTGCCGGCGCGCGGGGGCGCGCTTTCGGTCGACGAGACGGCCACGGGCTACCGGATCGGGTTGCCGGGTGTGGTGCTGGTGCTCGAGGCGTCGCCTTTGACGCTGCGCTTCGAGACGCCCGCCGGCGAGCTGCTCTGGGGGCCTGCCGGCGTGCGGCTGTCCGGCGATCGCCTCGAGCTGTACGGCGCGCTGGCGCCGGACGACGCGTTCTACGGATTGGGCGAGAAGCCCGGCTACCTCAACAAGCGCGGCCGCGCCTACGGCATGTGGAACACCGACAACACGGGCCCGCACGTCGAGACGGCCGATCTGATGTACCAGTCGATTCCCTGGCTGATCACGCGCACGGGCGGCCGTTCCTGCGGCTTGTTGTTCGACGATCCGGGCCACACGCATCTGGATCTCGGCGCGGAAGATGCGCGAGCCTGGCGCTTCGCGGCCGACGGGCCGGTGCTGCGCCTGTACGCCGTCGCGGGACCGCGCCTGGCCGACGTCGTGAAACGCTACGGCGAGCTCACGGGCCGCATGGCGCTGCCGCCGCGCTGGGCGCTCGGCTATCATCAGTCGCGCTGGAGCTACCCGACGCGCGGCGAGGTGCTCCACGTCGCGACCGAGCTGCGCGATCGCCGGCTGCCGGCGGACGTGATTCACCTCGACATCGACTACATGGAAGGCTACCGCGTCTTCACCTGGAGCCGCGAGCGCTTTCCGGAGCCCGCCGAGCTTCTCGGCATGCTGCGTGAGCAGGGCTTTCGGGTGGTCACGATCGTGGATCCGGGCGTGAAGCAGGATCCGCACTACGACGTCTGCCGCGAGCTCGAGGAAAAGGGCCTCGCCGTGCGCATGCCGCACGGCAGCCCCTACGTGGGCGACGTGTGGCCGGGGCCGTGCTACTTTCCGGACTTTTTGAAGCCCGAGACGCGCCGATGGTGGGGCGATCGCCACACGGCCTACACCGAGCCGGGCGTGGCGGGCATCTGGAACGACATGAACGAGCCCTCGGTCTTTCACGGCCCGGGCGTGCCGCGGCCGGATCAGACGATGCCGGCGGATGCGACCTTCGGGCCTGCGGATGCCCCGGTGCCGCACGCCAAGGCGCACAACCTGTACGGCTTTCACATGAGCCAAGCGACGCACGAGGCACTGTTGCGCCTGTTGCCGGATCAGCGGCCGTTCGTGATCAGCCGGGCGGGCTACGCGGGCATTCAGCGCCACGCGATGGTCTGGCTCGGGGACAACCATTCGATCTGGGCCCATCTGGAACAGGGCCTGCCGATGGGCCTCAATATGGGGCTTTCGGGCGTGCCCTTCGTGGGCCCGGACAGCGGCGGTTTCATGGGTGATTGCAGCCCCGAGCTGTTGCAGCGCTGGATGCAGGCGGGCATCTTCACGCCCTTCTTTCGCAACCACAGCGCGCAGGGCACGCGCCGTCAGGAGCCCTGGGCTTTCGGGGCGGACACGGAGGCGATCTGCCGCGACGCGCTCGAGTGGCGCTACCGGCTGCTGCCGTATCTCTATACGGTGTTCCGCGAGGCGGCCGAGACGGGCTTGCCGATGCAACGCCCCCTGGTGCTCACGCACGAGGAGGACGCCGAGACGGCGAACCTTTACGACCAGTTCTTCTTCGGCGACGCGCTTTTGGTCGCGCCGATCCTCAAGCCGGGCGCGACGCATCGCATGGTGTACTTTCCGGCGGGGCGCTGGCTGGATTTTCACAGCCAGGAAGTCTTCACGGGGCCGGGCTATCAGGTGGTGCCCGCGGGACCGGATCGCATACCGGTCTTCGCCCGCGAGGGCGCGTTGGTGCCGTTGGGGCCGGTCGTACAGCACACGGGCGAGCCGCTCGAGGTGCTGACGCTCGAAGTCTTCGAAGGGCCGCATCTGGCGGGCGTGTTTTACGACGACGACGGGGAGACGCTCGCGTACACGCGCGGCGGCTACAACCTCTGGCAGTTCTCAGGCACGTGGGACGCGCAGGCGATCGTGATTCGCGTGACGCCCGAGCATCTGGGCTACGAGTCGCCGACGCAGATTCTGCGTCTGTCGTTGCCATTGGAGAGCATTCCACGAGCACGCTATGCGGGCGTCGAGGTCGAGGTCTGGAAAGAGGGCGATCGCGTGCTGCTGGAGATTCCGCTGCGCGCAGGCGAAGTGCGGATCACCCTTTAGCGCCATTAGTAGACACCTTTCGCCCTCTCCCCGGCGGGGGAGAGGGACGCCGAAGCCCTGTTCAGGGGCTGAGGCTGGGAGAGGGAGTCTCTTTGCGGTCGGCCGGGAAACGAAGTCTCTGAGTGGTCCGCCGGGAGACGCCCTCTCCCCGTTGGCTCCCCTGAACGGGGCGCCAACATCCCTCTCCCCCGCCGGGGAGAGGGGGAAAATTATGCCTCGGCGGGCTTCACCTGCTGCATCAAATACGTCCAGATCTCGCTTTCCTGCGTCGCGAGATCCG
>DATNPP010000679.1:0-2132 GCA_036703175.1 Oscillatoriaceae cyanobacterium | reverse complement strand
GTCTCGTCCATGATCTGCACCTCGAAGGGCACGAAAACGCGGCGCGGGCCCTCCGGCGTGGGCACGCGCACGAGCGCGCGCGCCGTGAACTGGATCGTCTGGTAATCGCTCGCGCTGTGCGGATTGCGGTCATGTTCGACGTCCGGCGGCTGGCCGAGGCGGTGCACCGCGCTCGTGAACTCCTTGAAGCTGAACTCGCCGGCGTGATAGTCCTCTTCGAGCCGCTCGAAGTCGGCGCGGAAGGCCTTGACGTCGATCAGCGTGTTGACGGACCGGCTCGGCTTGACGTTCGCGAAGGCGAAGACGTTGTGCTGGCGGAAGTACTTGAGCAACAACAGCGCGTAGGCCTTGTCCGGCGTGACGAAGCGGACGCCGAGGTGGTCGTAGACCTCCTGCGCGACCGAGTCGACCTTGTGCAGCAGCTTGAGGACCAGGCTGGCGAACGGCTTCTCGGCCTTGAAGTCGCAGCGCAGCAGCGGAATGTGCATCTCGCCGTCCGAGACGATCATGCCGCTCGCGCCGACCTTGAGGTGCGCGCTGAAGCGCTCGAAAATTTGCACGCGCGCCGCGGCGTGAACCTCGGGGTCGCGCGAGAAGCGCGCGTGCACCACGGCGTGGCTGACGCGCAGAAACGCACAAGCCCAGTCGCGCAGCGGATGCGCCGAGGTCGAGGCGATCAGCAGCACCTGCAAATAATCCTGCGGCAGCTCGGCCGTGCGGTCGGCCACGCCGGTCAGCGGCAACAACTCGTCGCGAATGAAGGCGCGGGCCTGCCCGAAGACCAGGCGCAGCTCCTCTTCGTCCGAGGGATCGGTCGGATCGAGCCCGTAGGCCTGCATGAAATCCCGCGCCTCGTCCGGCGTGGAGATGCGCAAGCCCTTGAGA
Source organism: Oscillatoriaceae cyanobacterium (assembly GCA_036703175.1). Classification (GTDB taxonomy): domain Bacteria; phylum Cyanobacteriota; class Sericytochromatia; order S15B-MN24; family JAQBPE01; genus DATNPP01. Next base: position 1,247 of record DATNPP010000679.1, on the reverse strand, counting down.
TCGATCGCCGAGCGGCCGGCGATGATCGAATCGAGCACCTGCCAGGGAAAATGGTAGACCGGATCGTGGATCGGCACTCCGACGACGTTGTCGAGCTGGCTCATGATGGACACTCCGCGGGGTATTCTCTCCATACCCAGCTCTTGGCCAAAAAGACCGCTCCGAGCTTGCCTGCGCTCGGAGGCCCGGCTATGATAAGGCAACGGAGAGTTTGCGGCAATGCCCGCTTTTCCGCAGGAGGCCCCATGCCAGGCGTGATGCGCCGTATCGTCGATCTCGAGTGGCCGACGCGCTATTTGCTGGAATGTGGGCACGCGGTGGCGATCGCCGAGGGCGCCTCGGTCGCCGAGATGGCGATGCCGGGCCAGGAGCTGGCCTGCACCGTTTGCGGCGGCGAAGCCCCCGAGCCCGCGAGCTGGCTGTCGCGCTTCAGAGCGGGCGAGGCCATCAACGCGATGACGCTCAATGCGCGGCTCGAGCAGGTGGAGGCGCGCTTCGCCGCGCTCGGCGAGCCGCTCGCATTGCCGCGATTCGCGCCGGACGAGCCCATCAACGCCGAGACGCTCAATCGTCGGCTCGATCTGATCGCGGCGCGCCTCGGCGCCTAGAGCCTCACGGCTTCAGTCCTGCGCCACCCGGTCAACGCGCAGCGCCTCGAGCAAATTCCCGAAGACCACGGCCGTGGCCTCGGCATCCGCGAGGGCGCGGTGGCGGGCATCGGTCTCGATGCGATAGTGGGCGATCAGCGATTCGAGCGAACGGCTCTTGAGCTGCGGCAGGCAGCGACGCGCGATCTGCACGGTGCAGTAGCGCCCGCTGAAGGGCCAGGGGCGCTCGATTCGGTCGAACTCGGCCGACAGGAACCCCCAGTCGAACGGCGCGTTGTGGGCGACGAAGTGACCTTGCCCGCCCAGGTACTCGCACCAGCGGGCGTAGGCCTCGTCCGGCTTCGGGGCGCCCTTGAGCATGCGCGTCGTGATACCCGTGAGCCGCGTGATCCAAGAGGGCACCACCACGCCCGGATCGATCAGCGTCTCGAAGCGGCCCACGATGCGGCCGCCGCGCACGCTGTCCGTCGCGCGCTCGATCACGCGGCTGTTGCGCGGGCTGGAGCCTGAGGTCTCGGTGTCGATGATGTGGAAGAGATCGCCGGCATCGACGCGGTCAAGCAGGGTGTCGAACACCCTCCAACTCTAGCAGACGAGGGGACGTGCCGCTAGGCGATGCCGCGCAGATCCGGATCCTCG
>DATNPP010000671.1:0-7580 GCA_036703175.1 Oscillatoriaceae cyanobacterium | reverse complement strand
CGGGCGCTTTTTCGGAGGCGGCTTGCTGATCGGCCGCGAGGCGACGCTCGACGACGGATTGTTCGACGTCTACGTGGTGGGGGCTCATCTGGGGCCGCGCGAGGCGCTGCGCCTGGCGGCGGCCATGCACCGCCGCGAACTGGGCGTCCACGACGGCCTCGCTTATTACCGGACGGCGCGATTGACGGCCGTTCTGTCGCGTCCCGCGGACGTGAATCTCGATGGAGAGGTGCAACGCATGGCGCATCGATTGGTGTTCGAGGTGCGTCCGGGAGCCTTGCGGGTGTTCGCTCGCGCGGCGGGGGTCACGGCGCTCTGGGCTCCCGAGGGGCTCGCCGTGGAGCGCAGTTAGGAGGGACACGATGCATCGAAGCTTGATGAGCATGCAAGGGTTGCCGGTACTGAGCAACAAGGGCGTCCGCCTGGGCAGCCTTCAGGACGCCTATTTCGACGCCTTCGAGCACCGGATACTGGGCTTCGTCGTGGATTGGGAGAACGACCTGGTCCATGGCCCCGAGGAACTCCTGCCGATCACGCAGATCACGGATCTGACGCCGGACGTGGTGACCCTGGGCGACGAGATGGCCGCGACGGCGGGCCTGGAGTACGAGTGGGACGTCGACATGCAAGGCCTCGCGCTGGCGTTCGACGCCGTGATCGGCAAGACCGTCACGTTCGCGACGGCGGGGCCGATTGGTGAGCTGGTGGACATCCTCTTCGATCCGCAGGACGGTTCGGTCGAGCACTACGAGGTGGCGCCGGCGAACGCGACGCAGGTGGAGCTGCCGAGCTATATGATTTCGCCCTCGCCGACGCTGGAGTTTCAGGCGGAAAAGGTCGTGGTGCCGGACGACCTCAAGGGGCGCCTCCAGACGCATACGCGCACGACCGAGGGCGCCGAGGAAGAAGAGCAGCTCGGGCTGTTGCCGGATGAGGATCGCGTCGGCGAGGAGGATGTCGAAGTCCAACGCAGCGGCACGACGCAACCGTATTAATTGCCTCTCCTCTCCCCGGCGGGGGAGAGGGATGTTTGAGCCCCGTCCAGGGGCGAAAACGGGGAGAGGGCGTCTTTTGGCGGTCCACCGAGAGAGGAAGTCTATCGGTGGTCCACCGGGAGTCCCCCTCTCCCAGCCTCAGCCCCTGAACAGGGCTTCGGCGTCCCTCTCCCCCTCCGGGGAGAGGAGACTCGCCCTTAGACCTTCGCGGGGCGCTCGGGTGTTGTGGGCCGGGCCAGATCGAAGGTATCCGTGCAGCGCGCAAAAGTTGCGCCCGCCATGCGTCCGAGCGGGCGCCAGCGCTCCAGCAGGATGCGCCCGTTCTCATACAAGTCGTCCCGCACGTGCATGCGCACGACCGTTCCGATCACCAGGCTGCCGCCGCCGGGGCGATCGCTCACCTCGACCACCTGCAACAGCTTGCACTCCATCTGAATCGGCGATTCGCCCACCCGCGGCGGCGCGACGACTTCGCTCGGCTCGGGCGTGAGCCCGGCGAAGACGAACTCGCTCTCCTCGGGCTCGTAATCGGCCGAGGTGGTGTTCATCGGGCCCACGTAGCTCTCGTCGACCACGTTGACGACGAACTCGCCGGTCTCCTCGATGTTCACAAGCGTGTCCTTCTTGAGCGCCTGCGGCCCCTTGCGCATCGGCGAGAAGGCGATCGTGAGCGGATTGGCGCACACGACGGTGAAGAAGCTGAACGGCGCCAGGTTGTCCACGCCCGCGCGGCTGCGCGTCGACACGAAGGCGATCGGGCGCGGCACCACCGCGCCCACCGCCAATTTGTAGGCGTCCTGGTGGGCCATCTCGGAGGGCGTGAAGATCACCGCACGGCCTCCTTGGCGCCCCAACTCATCCAGTACTCGGCCCATTCCACGGACTGCGCCTCGGGCGTCAGCTTCAGCGGCCGCTTGGCGTCGACCATCACGGCGTACTCCACGGTCTCGGTCTTCTCGCGGCTCGCGGTGATCGCCTTGGGATGCGGCCCGTGATGAATGCCTTGCGGATGGAAGGTGACCATGCCGGGCGCAATGCCGTCACGGCTGAAGAAATCGCCCGCGTGATAGAAGATCACCTCGTCGAAGTCGATGTTGCGGTGATAGAACGGCACGCGCATCGCCTCGGGATCGGACTCCAGCGGGCGCGGCGCGAAGGTGCAGACGACGAAGTTGCGCCCCAGCATGGTCGTGTGGACGCTGGGCGGCAGGTGGTAGCGGTGGCTCGAAACCGGGCGGAAGTCGCGCACGTTGACCTTCCAGACCGTCAGATCGCCCTTCCATCCGACCACGTCGATCGGATCGAAGGGATAGAACACCGAGGTCAGCTGCCCTTCGCGCTTGATGCGCAGCTCCCATTCGCCGCCGCTCGCCAGGCTCGGCGCCGGAGTGGGCGTTTGAATCACGCCGGGATCGAAAAGCGCGTTGCGGCCGAGCATGCCCTTTTCCGGCAGGCCGATCTCGCTGAAGGACTCGATCACCAGGTAGAAGTTGTCCGCTGTGCTCGGATTGAGGCGGTACGTGGTGCCGCGCGGCAGCACGAGGTAATCGCCCGCCTCGTACGCCAGAGGCCCGAAATCCGTTTCGAGACGCCCGGAACCCCGATGGATGAAATAGACCTCGTCCGCGTCCGCGTTGCGGAAGCTGTAGGCCATCGCCTGGGTCGGCCGCGCGACCTTGAGCGCGACGTCCTCGTTGTACAGGAACGTCACGGCCTGGCCGTCAGCCGGCTTCAGGTTGTTCGCGTTGATCGCGCGCGGCTTGAGCGGCCCTTCGATGCGCGTCCAGCCGGTCGGGGGGTGCGCATGATACAGGTGGCTCACCCGGCCGAAAAAGCCGTTGCGGCCCAGCTCTTCCTCGTAGGTGCCTTCGGGCACGCCCACGTGCGCCTGCGGAGCAAAGGTGCCCTTCGCGAGCATGAACAGGTTTTCCATGGTGGCGATCCTCATTGATCGGGGGCAATGCCCCATTAAACCATAATTCGGCGGCTCAGCCTCCGAGGGCCGGCACCGGCGCGCCGGTCGGGTTTCCGACGCGATTGCGCAGGATTCCCAGGCCGCCGATCTCGAGCTCGACGAGGTCGCCCGGCTGAATCCAGCGGTCCAGCTCGAGGCCGCAGCCGCGGCCGACCGTGCCCGAGCCGAGAATGTCGCCTGGGTAAAGCGTCTCGTCCATCGAGGCGTGCGCGATCATCTGCGCGAAGCTCCAGTACGAGCTGCCGGCGTTGCCCTCGGACCACGTCTCGCCGTTCACGCGCACCGCCATCGGCAGATCGCGCACGTCGCCGATTTCGTCGGCGGTCACGAGCGTGGGGCCGATCACGGTCGCGAAGTCCTTGGCCTTGGCGGGCCCGAGCCTGAGCTTCATCTCCTTGCGCTGAATGTCGCGCGCCGAGACGTCGTTCATCACCATGTAGCCGGCGACGTACTTGTAGGCCTCTTCGACCTGAATGTCGCGCCCTTCGCGGCCGATCACGCAGGCGAGCTCCAGCTCGAAGTCGAGCAGCTTCGTGTAGCGCGGCCAGGGGATCTCGGCGTCCGGCCCGAGCATGGTGCGCGCGTTGCCCTTGTAGTAGACCGGCAGCTCGTACCACTCGGGCGGAATCTCCTCGCCGCGCTTGGCGAAGCCCGTTTTCACGTGCTGCTCGAAGGCGTAGAAGTCGCGCAGGCTGTTGGGATGCGTCAGCGGCGCCAACAGGCGGACTTCGGCCAAGGGATGCCAGAGCCGCTCCTCGCGCGGGCCCTCGAGCGGCGCGTGCGCGATCGCCGCGAGCGTCCGGCGTGCGGCGTCCATCGCGCGCTCGCCCATCTGCAGGAACGCCGTCATGTCGCTGGGCACAATCGCCTCGGCGACGCGGTACGGCTGGGCCTCGCCCTCGCTCGAAAGCAGCCAGGCGTAGGCGAAGTGAAGATCGACGACGCGATCGCCGATCAGGGCACCGAGGCGCTGGGTGCGCCCCAGCGCGGTCTTGATCTCGTAGGTCACCAGGCGCATGGGGGGCTCCTTTCGGCCTCATCCTACCGTATGGGGCAGGCGTTCACAAGCGAAATTAGGGCCGCTCGGCTCATTAGGCGCGGCGATCGCGACGGTATAAGGAACCTGTTGAATGTGGAGGAATACACTGATGCGCAACTGCCAACTTTTCTCGGCCGCCGTGGTGGCGCTGGCGATCACGGCGATCGCCGGCTGTGGAACCCCCTCGGCGTCCAAGCCGGTGTCGTCCACGGCCGCCGCGCCGATCAGCCAGGTGATGCAATCCCTGCAGTCCCAGGCCGCCAGCTTCCGCAAGCTGGGCCAGTAGTTAAAATCGAAGAAGGCCGGTCCTTTCGGACCGGCCTCTTTGGGTGCTTCGAAAAACCGAAGGCCGCTCGTTCGAGCGGCCTTGAAGCTTACTTCGCGGCGACGGTGGTCGCGTTGACGCGCTTCATCAGGCGCGACTTCAGACGAGCCGCCTTGTTGGGGTGGATGATCCCCTTGCGCGCCGCGCGGTCGATCGCGCTGGACGCGGTAACCATCGCGGGCTGCACGTCGCCCTGGTGATCGAGCGCGGACTTCACCTGCTTGATGCGGGTCTTCACCTCGGACTTCACCGCGCTGTTGCGCAGACGATTGCGCTCGGCGATCTCGACGCGCTTGATACCGGACTTGATGCGCTTGGCCATTGTGTTGTTCACTCCCTATTGGCGTGGCAGAAGATAAAGTTTAGCGCTTCCCTAAGCGGAAGGCAAGCTTGGGTCAAGAGGACTCGCGGTATTATAGCGCGCCGGCGCTCAAAGCGCAATGCGGGGCGATCGGCCAAAATCGGCACTTCAGTTTTCGGGCGGCCGAGGGTATATAATCCAAGGATAACCCTCGGAGGCTCGTTATGCGTCACCCGCTCTCTCGCACGCTGCTGCCCGCCCTTTTGGCGGTCATGCTTGCTGCGAGCGGTTGCGCGGCCTCCAAACAGGCGACGTTCATCAGCGCGCTCGCCGAGACCGGCAGTGCCACGATCATCGGCCAGGCCACCGCGCCCGCGGGGCTGATCAGCAACAACAGCGGCAATCTGATCGGCAACAACGGCAGCAGTTTGATCAGCAACAACGGCGGCGGCATTCTGGCCGGCAACAGCAGCCGTTACCGGGTGCAAAGCGTCGATCTGGCGCCCGTGCCGGACGCGCTCGCGTATCTGACCGCGCCGAACGAGGACTTTTACAAGGTCGGCGGCCGCATGGTCACGACCACGACCGATGCTTCGGGCCACTACCGCTTCGCCTTCGGCGTGCCGCTCAACAAGCCGGTGATCGTGGACGTGATCCTGCCGAAGAATCGCCGTGTGGTCGGCTTCACCGTGCCAGGCGCCGGCACCAGCAAGCTCGACGTGACGCTCGCGACCACCTACGTCACCGAGTATCTGCGCCAGCACGCGTCGGCGGACGGCAAGACCATGGCCGATTACGACCTCAAGCAACTGCCGAACCTCGCCGCGCTCACGCAGAAGGCGCTCGACGCGGGTGAGCTCGGCGTGCCGGATCTGAGCATCGGCAAGATTCCGGACATGGACATGGCCTATTCGCTCGCCGTGGGCGAGAACCTCGAAGGGCTCGGCGACGCCTGGGCCCATCTGCTCGGCTATCGCGTCCTCGCCTGCACGACGATCGCCGGCAACGGCGTGATCGACTACGGCGGCGACGGCGGCCCGGCGACGGACGCCCAGTTCTATCGCCTCAAGGGCGTCTGCGAAGACAAAGAAGGCAACATCTACGTCGCGGACGAGGGCAATCACGCCGTGCGCAAGATCGATGCGCGGACGGGCGACGTGTCGACCATCGCCGGCACCGGTGATCCGGGCTTCTCGGGCGACGGCGGCCCTGCGAACAAGGCGCAGCTCAAGTTCCCGCGTTCGGTCCTGCTGGACAAAGACGAGAATCTGCTGATCTTCGATTCGCAGAACGTGCGCATTCGCAAGGTTGATCACCTCACGGGCGTCATCACCACGATTGCCGGCGATCCCAAAGACGAGGGCAACGGCATGTGGAGCAACGGCGACAGCGGCGACGGCGGACCGGCGACCAAGGCCGAGCTGTTTAGCCCGCGCGGAGGCGCCTTCGATCAAGAAGGCGATCTGTTCTTCACGGACGGCCTCAAGGGGACGAACTTCAACACGATTCGCGAGATCACGCCGGACGGCAACATTCAGACCGCCGTGGGCGTGCCGAACGTGAAAGAAGGATTCGGCGGCGACGGCGGCCCTGCGACCAAGGCGCTGTTGGATTACACGAACCAGCTCTTCTGCACCAAGGACGATCAGCTCTACATCGCGGACTCCTACAACGACTGCGTGCGCAAGGTCGATCTGCACACGGGCATCATCACGACGGTGGCGGGCATCGGCGGCAAGTGGGGCAAGACGCCCGCGGCCGACGGCACGCTCGCGACGCAGGCCGAGCTCAACAGCCCCTACGGCGTGGCCGTGGACGACAAGGGCGACGTCTTCATCTCGGAGAAGGGCTTCGATCGCGTCGACGTCGTCAAGCCGGACGGCAAGCTCTATTGCATCGCCGGCGGCGGCAAGCTGCTCGAGGACGGCGACGCCAAGCTGCAGGCGTTCTCCGAGCCGCACGACATCTTCCTCGAGTCGGACGGCAATCTGCTCGTCACGGACGCGCGCAACGGCAAGCTTCACCGCTTGTGGACGAAGTTCGGCCTGTAGCCGCTCTCTGACCCTTCCTTGTCGCTAGGCGCGCCCGCTCGTGCGCCGTATGATGGAGGCGGGAGGGGACCATGCGCGATCGCAGACGCTTGTTGGCCGCCACGCTGGTGCTTCTCGCGCTGGGCTGCAGCGTACCCGCCGCGCCGCTGGTCTTGCACGGCGATGCCCCGCAAAGCATCCAATCGAGCGCCGGGCCGGGACTCTGGATCGCGCTCGGCGACAGCATCACCGTCGACGCCTTCGCGACGCCCACCACCTGGAATCAGGTGCTCAGCGCGGATGCGCCGCAGGTGCTGAATGCCGGCGTCTGGGGCGAAACGTCCGCGCAGGGGCTCGCGCGATTGCCGGCGTTGCTGGCCGCCCATCCCGACGCGCGTGCCGTCGGCATCGGCTTCGGATCGAACGACGCCTTCGATGGCGTCGTGAGCGTTTCGGACTTCACGGCCAATCTGCGTGCGATGGTCGCGCAGATCCGTGCGGCCGGCATGCGGACGGCGATCGCCAGCATTCCTTACAGCCCCAAGCCGGACGTGGCGGCCATTCCGCAGTACAACGCGGCGATCGCCGCTCTGGATCAAGAGCTGGGCCTCACGCCGGGGCCGGACCTCTACACGTGGTTCAAGGCCCATCCGGACGAGCTGCAGGCGGATGGCGTACACCCCGACGATGCCGGAGACGCCTCGATCCAGCGCCTGTGGGCCGATATCGCCCAAGAGCTACTCTAGCCATCTCCTCTCCCCGGCGGGGGAGAGGGACGTCCGTGGCCCGTTCAGGGACACGGACTGGGAGAGGGCGTCTCTTTGCGGTTAGGCGATACACGTAGTCTTTCGCTGGTCCGCCGGGAGTCCCCCTCTCCCAGCCTCAGCCCCTGAACAGGGCTTCGGCGTCCCTCTC
>DATNPP010000668.1:0-4742 GCA_036703175.1 Oscillatoriaceae cyanobacterium | reverse complement strand
GCGGAAGTAGGCGATCGTTTGCACGAGGCCTTCCTGCAGATCCACCTTCGGTGCCCAGCCCAGGTGCTCGCGCGCCTTGGTGATGTCAGGGCGGCGCACCTTGGGGTCGTCCTGCGGCAGCGGCTGATGCACGATCGCGCTGCGCGAGCCGGTCATCTCCTTGATGCGCTCGGCCATCTCGAGCAAGCTCAGCTCGGTCGGATTGCCGATATTGACCGGCGTGTCGACGCCCGAGTTCATGAGCCGCACGATGCCGTCGACCAGATCCGACACGTAGCAGAAGCTGCGCGTCTGCCGTCCGTCGCCATAGACCGTGATCGGCTCGCCTCGAAGCGCCTGCGTCAGGAAGTTGGGAATCGCGCGGCCGTCGTTCAGACGCATGCGCGGGCCGTAGGTGTTGAAGATGCGCACGATGCGCGTCTCCACGCCGTGATGCTGGTGATAGGCCATCGTGATCGCCTCGGCGAAGCGCTTGGCCTCGTCGTAGCAGCTGCGCGGGCCGATGGGGTTCACGTTGCCCCAGTACGTCTCGGGCTGCGGATGCACCAGCGGATCGCCGTACACCTCGGAGGTGCTCGCAATCAGCATGCGCGCGCCCTTCGCCTTCGCGACGCCCAGCGCGTTGTGCGTTCCCAGCGCGCCGACCTTGAGCGTCTGAATCGGCAGCTCGGCGTAATCGACCGGGCTCGCGGGGCTCGCGAAGTGGTAAATCTGGTCCAGATGCCCCGGAACGTCGATGTACTGCGTGACGTTGTGCTCGACGAAGCGGAAGCGCGGATTTTCTTGCAGATGCAAGAGGTTCGCGAGCGAACCGGTGATCAGATTGTCGTGGACCAGCACCTCGTGGCCCTCGGCCAGCAGCCGATCGCACAGATGCGATCCGATGAAGCCGGCGCCGCCCGTGATCAAAATGCGCATGCGTTTCCTCCGTGCGTGCTGTGATTGGCTCTATTGTTCCCCAGGCTTGCGGGGCGCGCAACTGGGCAAACTGACGAAAAGGTTCGCAGAACGGCTCACCCCTGGCTGCTGACAAACGTGTTATAATCGCCAGTCAAGCCTGAAACCAGGCTGTAGCGCGCACTTCGGGCACGGAACCAAATGCGACGCGGCAGCGTCAGGCTTGCAGGACCGGCATTCGCCGGTCTCGCCAAATCCCTGTTGCAGCTTTTTCGGAATCGTTGGTCTTGGCGAGGAGGATGCGTTTGACCGCACCGTTTGATCAGTACAGTCGCCCCGTGAGCGCCGCCCTGGCGATCGCCACGGCCGTCGCGCTCGGCGCTTTGCCGGCCCACGCCGCCACCAAGGCGGCCCCCAAGCCCGCCGCCAAATCCGCGCCGAGCCCGGCGCCGACGCCCGGCCCCGCGGTCTACGGCCCGGTTCCGGGCCTGCCCGCGGCGCCCACGCCCAAGGCGTCGGCCCCCGCGCTGCCCGCGCCGACCGTCACGGTGCGCGAGCTCGCCGTGCGCGGCAATCAGCGCATCAGCGACGATCGCATTCTGCTCTCGATTCCGATCAGCCCGGGCGACAAGGTGACCCAGGCGGACATTCTGGACGCGATTCAGCGCATCTACGGCATGGGCTACTTCCAGGACGTCAAGGCCGGCACCGAGCCCGTCGTGGGCGGCGAGCGCCTGGTCTTCACGGTCGTCGAGAACCCCGTGCTCAACGGCGTGACGCTCGCGGGCAACACGAAGGTCACGACGGACAAGCTCGAGGCGCTCTTCAAGCCGATGGTCGGCGACATCATCAACTACAACGAGATCAAATCCGCCGTCGACAAGCTCGAGAAGCTCTACTCGGACGCCGGCTACCCGCTCGCGCGCGTGGCGGACATGAAGCTCGAGCCGGGCGGCTTTCTCAATCTGACGATCGCCGAGGGCAAGATAGCCTCGATCAAGATCACGGGCAACACCGAGACCAAGGACTACGTGATTCGCCGCGAGCTCACGACAAAGCCCGGCGAGATCTTCAGCGCCGCCAAGATTCGCGACGACCTGCGCCGCATCTACAATCTGAACTACTTCTCGGCGGTGAACCTCAAGTTCGAGCCGGCGCCGCACGACGAGGTGGTCGTCGTGATCGACGTCAAGGAGAAGCAGACCGGCTCGATCAACGTGGGCGCCGGCTACTCGACCCAGGAAGGCATTCTGGGCATGGCGAGCGTCAAGAAGGACAACCTCTTCGGCACCGGCCAGCAAGTGGGCCTGGATCTCTCGATCAGCCAGTACTACCAGATCACCGGCGCGCTGACGTACTACAACCCCTGGATCGCGCCCAATCGCACGGGCCTGGGCGGCAGCCTGTACGTCCGCAGCTTCAACAACTTCCTGGCGAACTTCCGCGAGGACAGCACCGGCCTCGAGCTGAACGCCAGCAAGCCGCTTTTCGGCGACTCGATCACCTCGCCCTGGCGCGGCACGCTGGGCGGCCGCGTGGAGCACGTCGTGACGTTCGACAACGTGCTCTTCGGCGGCAATCAGAAGACCATGGATTCGCTGACGGGCCAGCCGATCACGCTGAACCAGGCCAAGGCGCCCAACGCCTGGGTCTTCAATCCGAGCATCGGCGACACGCTCGCCGGTATCTCGGGCGGGCTCAGCTTCGATACGCGCGACATCATCACGAATCCGACGAGCGGCACCTTCGACAATCTGACCGTCGAGCCCAATTTGATCAACGGCGCCGTGCCGATGCTCAAGACCACCGGCTCCGCCGCCCAGTTCTGGCCGCTTCCCGCCTTGCCCTGGGCGCCGGATCAACCGACCGTCCTCGCACTCGACGGCAACCTCGGCTTGATTCAGGGCCCGCAGATTCCCGAGTACGAGCGCTTCTTCTCGACCGGCCAGTACCTGATTCGCGGCTGGCCCGAATACGTCGACCTCTCGCAGGTGGGCGGCATCGGCACGAAGTACCCGGTGAACTTCTTCCAGGGCAGCAACGTCGTGACGGGCTCTTTGGAGTATCGCTTCCCGATCTACAGCATCCTCTCCGGCGTCGTCTTCGGCGACACGGGCCTCTTCTGGGATCAAAACACCTTCGATCTCAGAAACCTGCACTCCGGCTACGGCCTCGGCGTGCGCGTCAACACGCCGCTTGGTCCGCTTCGTCTCGACTACGGCATGAGCGGCCTCGAACCCGGCACCTGGCATTTCAGCATCGGCCAAAAGTTCTGAAGAAAGGAAAATCCATGTTCCGTCCCGCCCTCATCGCCGGCGCCATCGCCGCCTCCGTGCTCACCGCGAACGCCGCTTTCGCCTACACGATCGGCTACGTCGACACCTCCAAGGTGCTGCAGACGTACACCGGCGCGCAGAGCGCCCAGGCCGCCATGCAGCGCGAGATTCAGAACTACCAGCAGCAGTTCGCGCAGCGCCAGCAGAAGATTCAAGAGGCGCAAAAGTCCGGCAAGAGCGCTGCCGAGATCGAGAAGCTGACCAAGCAGTACGAGGCCGAGCTCGAGCCGCTGAAGCAAAAGGCCGCCGCGCTCGAGGCCAAGCTCTCGGCGAACGTGAAGACGCGCATCGAGGGCAAGATCGCGGTGATCGCCAAGGCCCACCACGTCGACGTGGTGATCGACAAGGCGGCCGTGCTGTACGGCGGCGTGGATCTCACGCAAGACGTGATCAACGCGCTCAAGTAATGCCCGTTCGAACCCTCGCCGACCTGGCCGCCCTCGTGGGCGGCCGGGTCGCCGGCGATTCGGGCCTGCCGATTTCGGGCGTGGCCGATCCGGCCACTGCCGGCCCGCAGGATCTGGTCTTTCTGCTCGACCCCAAGTACGCCGAGGCGATTGCCGCTTCGCGCGCGGCGGCCGTGGTGGTGCCGCAAGAGACGGCGATCGCCAAGCCGCAACTGGTCGTCGACCAGCCGCGCCTCGCGCTCGCCCGCATCGGCGCGATCTTTCAGCCGCCGCCGCCGTATGCGGGCATCCACCCGACCGCGGTCGTCGATCCGAGCGCCGAGATTGCCGAGGGCGCGTCGCTGGGCCCGCACGTCACGGTCGGCGCGCTCAGCCGCATCGGGCCGGGCAGCGTGCTGTATCCAGGCGTGGTGGTGGGGCGTCACGTGACGGTGGGGGCGGACTGCACGCTGTATCCGCGCGTGGTGCTGTATGACGACGTGCAGCTGGGCGATCGCGTGATCCTGCACGCGGGCACGGTCATCGGCTCGGACGGCTACGGCTTCACGCCCGACGCCGATGGACGTCATCAAAAGATTCCGCAGCTCGGCAACGTGATCCTCGGCGACGACGTCGAGATGGGCGCCAACGGAGCGGTGGACCGCGCGACGTTCGGCTCGACGGTGATCGGGCGCGGCACCAAGATCGACAATCTGGTTCACATCGGCCACAACGACCGCATCGGCGAGGACGTGCTGATCGTGAGCCAGACGGGCATCTCGGGCAGCGTGACGGTGGGCGATCGCGTCACGCTCGCGGGCCAGGTGGGCGTCGCGGGGCATCTGTCGATCGGCGACGGGGCGATCGTGCTGGCGCGCTCGGGCGTGACGAAGGACATTCCGGCCAAGACGATGGTGAGCGGCTTTCCGGCGCGCCCGCACAAAGAGGAGCTCAAGCGCCAGGCGGCGTACGCGGAAATCGCGCGGCTACGCCGCGACCTCGAAGCGCTGCGCGCCAAGCTTGATTCCGACCTCTGATCCGCTAAACGCGCGCCCCCTCCCCCTGTGTATAGACCGGGGACATAGGTGACAGTTGTTCGGAGACATGGGTGACACCCGTCAGC
>DATNPP010000630.1:0-5763 GCA_036703175.1 Oscillatoriaceae cyanobacterium | reverse complement strand
AGGCCAAGGCCGATAAGCGGCTCAAGGAGCTCGAAACCTGGTTTCCCATGAGCCAGAACTTCGTCGTCAAGGCCATTCTGCGCGACCAGCCGGCGGAGGCGGTGCCCCGCTACATGGCTTACACGATGCGTCCGCTCGTGGAACTGCTGCGCATGCGGGACTGCCCGCTGCGCTGGGATTTCGGCATGCGCTACCTCGATCGCGACCTCGCCCCCGAAGACTATGCGCGCCTCCGCGAGCTGGTCTTCGTGCGTGACTTCGAGGATCTGCAGCGCAAGCACGCCGAAGCGGCGGCCTGGGGCTTGAGCCTGCTGCAAGCGGCCTGCGAAGTCGCAACCGCAGCCACCTGAAGCAGCACCGGACGATGCCCCTCGCGAGGCTGCTGCCGGTGCTGGCCATTGTCGGCAGCGTCCTGTCCCTGTGTATCGGCTCGTCGTACGCCAAGACGCTGTTCCCGCTGCTCGGTCCGCAGGGCACCACGGCGATTCGTCTGCTCGTCGGCACGTGCATTCTCCTGACGGTCTGGCGTCCGTGGCGCTGGCCGTTGTCCCGGCGGGGCGCCGCTTTGATTGCGTGTTACGGCGTGGTGCTCGGAGTGATGAACTTGACGTTCTACCTGGCGATCGCCCGCATCCCGCTGGCGGTGGCGATCGCCATCGAGTTCACCGGCCCACTGACGTTGTCGCTGGTGTCCTCCAAGCGCGCGCTGGACATCGTCTGGATCGCTTTCGCCGCGCTGGGGCTCGCCCTGTTGCTGCCATTCCAGCAACACGCCGCCCATCTCGATCCGCTAGGCGTGGTCTTCGCCCTCGCAGCGGCCGTGTGCTGGGCGCTTTACATCATCACCGGACAGCGCGCCGGCAACCTCCACGGTGGGCAAGCGACCTCGCTCGGCTTGCTCGTCGGCGCGCTGGTCATTCTGCCGATCGGTTGGCACCAGGCGAGCCGGGCCCTGCTTCGCCCCTCACTCCTGGCCTCCGGGCTGGTCGTGGGGCTTTTGTCGAGTGCGCTGCCTTATTCGTTGGAAATGTTCGCGCTGAAGCGCCTGCCAAAGCAGACCTTCGGCATTCTGCTCAGCATGGAGCCGGCCGTCGGAGCGCTGGTGGCCATGGGCATGATTGACGAAGTGCTGACGCCAAGGCAATGGCTGGCAATCATGGCGATCATGCTCGCCTCAATCGGTTCCACGATTTGTGCCAATCCAAGTTCTGCGCTGGCGACGAGCTGATGCTCCCCTTGAAGCGGGAGCTAGCTTCATTTTAAAGTGTCAAATTGCACGTCGATTTGACGCAAGATTTGCGCTATGATTGAAGCAGTACGAACGGCGAGGACGGGTATCGATGGCCGCTAAATACTTGGTACTCACTGTCTCCGGCGTTCGCTTTCGCTTCACCAGGGAGCCCGGGCACCCGGAATTGCTGCATATCTTCGCGAGGCACCGAATGGAACCCAAGCACGCGATCTGGGCTTGGTTCAACGGCCAATTCGTTTGGAACTCGGAGCACGACCGATTCGAAGGTGGCGCAGGCGATGTCTGGCTATTTTGGAACTGGGTGGATCCCCAGGCGCAATCAACCGTAAGAGTCATTTCTTGTTTCGATGCGACCAGGTAAGGAGGCTCACGATGGCGACCAATTTCGGCAAACAATCGCCTCTCGGCAAGGCTGGGTCAGGCTTACGAATGGAAGATATCGAGGCTGAACTCGCTGCGCAGGTAGGCGAGGAAGGAGCATTTTCCGACGAGGAATCCGCGCATGAGCTGCGCTTTATTGAAGCAGCCGATCGCGACATCGAAGCGCGCGTCAGCTTTCGATGGAAGCGAGACAGCTTGGCGATGGTCAAAAAGGCAGCCGCCAGGGTTGGTGTGCCGTACCAGACCTATATGAAGGTGGTGCTGTACGAGCGGGCGATCGCCGATTTGGCTGAGCCCGGTACGCAACGAGCTTAAACCAAGCAAATAGGATCATCGAGGAGCAGGCCTCCTCCAGCAGGGAAACCGTTCGGAGTGATGCTCAAGTGACGCTGCCCCAGACGCCCTAAGAACTCGCAGGCGGGTTGGAATACGCCTCGAGGGCCGCGAGCAGCTTCTTGGCAATGCGGTCGAAGTCCTTGAGGTCCCGCCCGTCCAAGGGCGCGACGAACTGGGTCAGCACGCGTTCACGAAGCGACTCCACCCGCTCGAGCGTCTCGCGTCCCGCATCCCCCAACTCGAGCACATAACCCCGCCGGTCGGCCGGGCTGGGCTCACGGCGCACCAGGCCGCGCTCCATCAACGGCTGCAGGGTCCGCCCGGTCAGCGCCGGATCGGTATCCGTCGCCCGCGCGAGCTCGGCCTGCGAGATGCCTGGATGTTGGCCGAGATGACGCAGAAAACGCACCTGAGTGACGCCCAGCTTTTCACTGGCGTACATCTGGGTCATCGCGGCGTCCAGGCCCTTCTTCAGGGACCGAAATGCGTCGATGAAATCCATGGGATCGCGCTCTGCCGACACGCTCGTCCTCCGTGCGCGATCGCCCCGACAAGACGACGCGCTTGACCTTAATAGACCCGTCCACTAAATTAATAGACGGGTCTATTATACACGAGGAATCCATGCCGATCTGGCAACGCAATCTCTACGCCTGTTGGTTGGGCTGTTTCATCACGGGCACCGCGTCGAGCCTCGTGATGCCGTTCATGCCGCTCTTCATCGAGCAACTCGGCGTGCACAGCGTCGGCGCGATCGAGCAGTGGTCCGGCTTCGCCTACGGCGCCACCTTTCTACTCGCGGCGCTGGTCGCGCCGCTCTGGGGCCGATTGGCGGATCAGCACGGCCGGCGCCTGATGCTGTTGCGTGCGAGCCTGGCGATGGCCGTGGTGATGTCGCTCATGGGCCTCGCGCAGAACGTCTACCAGCTGACGTTCCTGCGGCTGCTCTTCGGCGGCGCGCTGGGCTTCAACTCCTCCTCGATCGCCCTCGTCGCGACGCAGACGCCGCGCGAAAAGTCCGGCTGGGCTCTCGGGACGCTCGCCACGGGCAGCATCGCGGGCTCGCTCATCGGGCCGCTGCTGGGCGGCTATCTGGCCGAGGTGATGGGTCTGCGCAACGTCTTCTTCGTGACCGGCGTGCTGCTCTTCGCGACCTTCATGCTCACGATGTTCCTGGTCAAGGAGACCTTCGTGCCGGACGGCAAGCCGCCGCTCAAAGCGCGCGAGGTCTGGCAGCGCATTCCGCATCCCGGTCAGTTGTGGGCCCTGTTCGCGACCGTCTTGATCCTGTGGGTCGCCAATCTCTCGATCGAGCCGATCGTGACGGTCTACATCAAGCAACTGGCGGGCAACACGGACCACGTCGCCTTGATCTCGGGCATGGTCTTCGCCGCGTCGGGCTTGGCGACGGTGCTGGTCGCGCCGTCGTTCGGAAAGCTCTCGGATCGGGTGGGCCCGCGCACCGTGCTGCTCGGCAGCCTCATCGCCGCGGCGGTCCTGTTCGTGCCGCAGGCGTTCGTGCAAAATCCCTGGCAACTGCTCGGGCTGCGCTTTTTGATGGGCGTGGCGGGAGCGGGGCTCGTGCCGTCGGTCAACACGCTCATCAAGCACATGGTGCCCAACGAGATCGCCGGACGCGTGTACGGCTACAGCCAGTCCGCGCAGTTTCTCGGCGGCCTCGTCGGCCCCGTGATGGGCGGCCAGATGGCCGCGTTTCTGGGCATTCGTGCCGTCTTCTTCTCGACGTGCCTGCTTCTGCTGCTCAACGCGGCCTGGGTCTATTTCAACGGGCGCAAGTCGGCCCCGCAGGCCGAGCCGCCGCTCCCGTCGCCCGAAGTCGTTTCTTGAACCGAATCGGGCCGGTGCTAGAATTGACGTCGTAGCGCCTCCGCATTCGGAAAGATCTCATGACCGTCTATCGCTGGCTGATCCTGGCCCTGTGGCTGCTCTTCGCCGTCGTCTGGGGCGTCTCCGCCCTGAAGACGAAGCGCACCGTCGGTGGTCGGCGTCCGAGAATGGAGATCGCCATGCGGCTCGTCTCCGTCGCGATCGTCTTGCTGGTCGTGTACGTCGCGCGCCACGGAGTGGGTCACACAAGGCTGCAGTTGATGACGAACAGCCCGCTTTTGGGCATCGTCGGCGACGTGCTGTGCGCACTCGGCATCGGCCTCGCGTTCTGGGCCCGTTTCTTTCTGGGCCGCAACTGGGGCATGCCGATGTCCCTCAAGGAGAATCCCGAGCTCGTCACCGGCGGCCCTTACGCCTACGTGCGCCATCCGATCTACACGGGCGTGCTGTTCGCCATGATCGGCTCGGCGATCGCCATCAGCCCCTTGTGGCTGATTCCGACCGCCTTCTCCTGCGTGTATTTCATCTACAGCGCGCGCCAGGAGGAAAAGCTCATGTCGGCGCAGTTTCCGGAGGCCTACCCGGCCTACATGCAGCGCACGAAGATGCTGATCCCCTTCGTCTTCTGACGGCACAACCGGCAAATAGTGACGTGGCAACGACTTGAGCGCGGCTGATTTTCCCTTGCCCGCCTCTTAACCATTCCTCCGCTCGGCCTTAACCGAAATCCAAACAAAATCCACGAAGTGTTAAGTGTCCCCCAGCCCCCGCGGCCTGAGTAGCGAGGAATGTCCGATGTCCGTTTCTTTCCCCACCTTCCCGACCGGCACCGTGCCTCCCACGTCCTACGCGCCGGCCCCCGGTGGCTACCAGCCCGCGCCGCCGTCGACCTCGGTCGCGACCGTTTACGGCGCCGACACCTACACGCCGTCGTCCGGCCAAACGACCGCGGGGTACCCCTACGGTTACAACCCGTACGGCAACAATCCTTACGCCAATAACCCGTACGGCAACAACCCGTATGCCAACAATCCCTACCAGAACAACCCGTACGAGAACAATCCGTATGGCAACAACCCGTACGCCACCAACCCTTACGAGAACAATCCCTACGGCTACAACCCTTACGGCAACGATCCCTACGCGAACAATCCCTACGGCCACGAAGAGCACCACCACGATCACGACAACTCCAACGGCGACTGGAACGACCGCGGTCGGAACAACAACGGCTGGAACAACAACGGTTGGGGCAACAACGGCCGCATCGACGACGGCCGTGGCCGTAACGGCGACCGTTCGCGCGGCGATCGCAACGACAAGCCCAGCACGGGTGCCGTCCTCGGCGTGGTGGGGGCGATCGCCGGCATCGGCATTCTCGCGAGCGTCCTCGGCAAGGGCGGCCAGTAAGCGATTCCCATTCGCGAGGGAGGGCTGGAAACAGCTCTCCCTTTCGTTTTGGCCACATTCCGTCAGATTGCAGGATCGGGCGAAATCGGCGGAGAAATGCGCTAACGACTTCGGGCTCGGAGGAGTACCATGACGAAATCGCCTTCGGCCATGGCGACGAGATGAGGAACCCGAATGTCTGAACAAAAGCCCGCTTCGACCATCAGCACGCCCGCCTACGCGGCCCAATCCGCGACGTCGCCCCTCGCCCCGCACACGATCGAGCGCCGCGAGCCCGGGCCCCACGACGTGCTGATCGACATCCGCTACTGCGGCGTGTGCCACTCGGATCTCCACAGCGTGCGCAACGAGTGGGGCGGCGCGATGTACCCGATGGTGCCCGGCCACGAGATCGTCGGCCAGATCGCCAAGGTGGGCAGCGCCGTCACGCAATGGAAGGTGGGCGACACGGTGGGCGTCGGCTGCTTCGTCGACTCGTGCCGTACCTGCGAGGCGTGCGAGGCCGGTGAGGAGCAGTACTGCGAAACCGGCGCCAC
>DATNPP010000615.1:0-3996 GCA_036703175.1 Oscillatoriaceae cyanobacterium | reverse complement strand
CGCGCGTGCCGCGGCGGTAGCCGAGCAACGGGCCGTTGTCGCGCTCCCACCAGGGCGGCATCAACAGCACGGTGCGCGTGCGGAAGCGCGAGGCGCGGGCCACCGCCTCGATCGGCTCGGCCACGCGGCTCATGTCCTCGGAGCGCGCGGGCGGCTTGATGACGAGGCCCGCGTTGCGGCCGACGAGCCGGGCGGCCTCGAGCAGCGCGTCGCGCTGTGTCGTGCCGCCGAGCACCGCGCGCGTGACCACGCGGGTGAGCGCGCCCACCGTGGTGCGCAAGCGGTCGCGCTCGAAGGCCAAGCGGCGATCGAAGCGTCCGCGGCGTTCGCGGGCCTCGTCGCGCTCGCGCACGTCGAGCGCGGCGAGCAAGCGTGCTTGCAGGGCCAGCAGCGACTCGGCGATCGCCTCGGGCGCGAGCGCGTCGCTCGGCACCAACTGCAGGGTCGTTTCCTCGGCCGCGGCGATGGCGAGCCCCGGCAGCAGCGGCACGCGATCGCCGGGGCCGAGCACGCTCGCTCCGAGGCCATGCCAGGCCGGCGTGCCGGAAAGCACCTCGCACCAGACGAGTGCGTCCGGCGATTGCAGCCACGCGTGGCCGGGCAGCCTCAGGCGACCCGAGCCCGAGGCGGCCACCAGCTCGCCCGTCGGGGCGGTGCGCGGCCAGGCCTGCTGCAGGCTCACGAGCCAGCTGCCGAGCCATTCGCGGGCCGTGCGATCGCTCGCGACTTCTTTTGCCAGCGCCTCCAGCATGACGGGCTGCACGCGCGCCGCCTCTTGCGGCACGAGCACCACGCCCACCTCGCCCGGCGCGAAGCCCAGCGCCAGCGCGCCGGCTTCGAGCTTACTGACGAAGCGGCGCGCGCCGTCGGCGCGCACGAAGAAGACGCTGGCCTCGCCTTCGAGAAGCGCCCAGGCCGCGCGCGGATCGTCGAGCGTCAACGGCTCGCCGCCGCGCAGCGCGCGCACGCCCGCCGGCTGCGCTTCTTCCGCTCGAATCGTCATGCGCTCGTCGCCTCCAGCACGCCGCCTTCGGCGCGGATCAGGTTCGCGTAGTGGCCGGTCTCTTCGCGCAGCTGCTCGTGCGTGCCGCGCTGGCTCACCTTGCCGTTCGCCAGCACGATGATCTCGTCGGCGTCACGAATCGTGCTCAGCCGGTGCGCGACGATCACGCAGGTGCAACCGCGCTGCCGAATGCTGCGGCCGACCAGGCGCTCGGACTCCGAATCCAGCGCGCTCGTGGCCTCGTCGAGCACGAGCACCGCGGGATCGCGGATCACGGCGCGCGCGATCTCGAGGCGCTGCCGCTGGCCGCCGCTCAGATTGGTGGCGCCCTCCTTGAGCACGGCGTCCATGCCGCCCGTCAATCCGGCCACGATGTCGAGAATCGCGGCGTCCTCGCAGGCGCGCGTCAGCTCGGCGTCGGTGACGGTCTCGTCCCAGAGCGCCAGATTGTCGCGCACGCTGCCCGAGAAAAGAAAGAGATCCTGATCGACCATCGCGAGCGATTGCAGCAGCACCGCGCGCGGAATCGTCTCGCGCGGCCGGCCGTCGAAGAGAATCTCGCCGCTCCAGGGCTCGTAGAGGCCCATGATCAGCTTCGCGACCGTGCTCTTGCCCGAGCCGCTGCCTCCCACGAAGGCGACGTGCTGACCCGGCTCGAGCACCAGGTTCAAATTCTCGATCAGCGGCGGATCGGTGGGGCTGTAGCCGAAGGTCACGTTGCGCAGCTCGATCCGGCCGCTCAGGCGCACGGAGGTCTCCGGGCTCACCGGTTGCGGCGACTCGGCGCCGCGATCGGTCGCCGTGCCCAGCACGTCGTCGAGGCGCATCAGATCGGCCTTGAGCTCGGTCAGCGACGTGCCCAGGCCGATCAAGCGGCCGACCGGCGCCATGAAGCTGCCCATCAGGGTCTGAAATCCGATCAGAGTGCCGATCGTGAGGTGGCCTTCCATCACGCGCAATCCGCCGATGGTCAACACGGCCAGATTGCCGAGGCCGACGAGCAGCGTCGGCAGCACGCCGAGCACCTGCGTGAAGACCAGATTGCCCTGTTGCGAGTTGATGCCGCGGGTGTAGTAGCCGCTCCAGCGCGCGAAGAAGTCGTTCTCGATGCCGCCGGCCTTCAGCGTCTCGATGCTCTGCAAGCCCTCGATCGCCACGCCCATCGCCTTGCCGCGGTCGATCGAGGTCTTCATGAACACGCGCTCCTGGCGCTCGGCGATCAGCTTGATCATTCCGAAGTTAGCGGCGGCGAGCAGCGTGGCGATCGCGCCGAGCACCGGATCGTAGGCCAGCATCGCGAGCGCGTAGAAGAACACCATCATGCCGTCGAGCAGCGCGGTCGTAATCGGCCCACCGAGAATCGCCGCGGCCTTGTCGGCAATCTGCACGCGGCCCGCGACCTCGCCCGCGAAGCGCTGCGCGTAGAAGCCCACCGGCAAGCGCAGCACGTGCCACAGGAACTGGCCCGTCATCGCGATCTCGAGCTTGGTCTTGAGCAGATTCTGCACGCGCAGCTGCAGCGCCGAGAGCGCGAAGGTCAGTAGCGCGCTCAGGCCCATGCCGATCAGCATCGGTCGCAGCCAATCGGCGTAGCCCTTGACGAGGATGTCGTCGATGAAGATCTGCGTGAAGGCGGGCGCCGCGAGCGACGGCAGCACGAGCAGCAGCCCGGCGCCCGTCGTGAAGAGCAGCTCCTTGCGCGAGGCGTGAATGCGCGGCAGAATCTTCGGCCAGATCTTGGGCGGCTCACCGCCCGGCGCGAAGGCCTCGGTGCGCTTGAAGGTCAGCATGACCTCCGAGAAGCCGGCCTTGAACTCGTCGTACGACACGGCGCGCTTGCCGCCGGCCGGGTCGTTGAGAAAGACCGTGGTGGCGTTCCAGCCCTCGACCACCAGGAAGTGGTTGGACATCCAGAACGCGATGAACGGGGGCTCGAAGCCGAAGACCTCGTCGATCTGCTTCTTGTAGCCCTTGGCCTCGAGGCCGTAGCCGCGCGCCGCCTTGAGCACGTTCGAGGCCTTCGAGCCGTCGCGGCTGACGCCGCAGGCCTGGCGAATCGAGGGCAGCGGCAGATACTTCTTGTAATGGGCGAGGATCATCGCCAGCGCGGCCGCGCCACACTCGACGGCCTCCATCTGAAGCACCGTCGGCGTGTTGACGCGCCGTGGCGACGCCGCGATCGGGCCCTTGGAGGGCCGTTTCGCCGTCGGCTGGGAATTGGGGCTCGGCTCGGCCACGTCGATCTCCTCGCACGCCACGATTCATCTGCGCAAGAACGTCATCATAGCGAGCGAACGGCCGAAAATCCAGTTTGGAGGCCCTGCGATCAGCAAACGACTCGGTGAAGTTTTTTTTCGAGCAGAACAGAATGCCCGCGGACCGCGAGTTTGTGGTGATTTTGGTCACGATGACGCGCGCTTCGTCGGTGTTGAAATTTCGGGGTTGCCCGTGTATCATTGCTCGACCAAGCTTGACCGCTTTGGGGGATCGGCGCTCGAACGCGTGCGGCAGCGTTGCCGCGAGGCGTCCGCGCAGAATTTAAGGAGGAACTTCATGGCTTTGACGGAAGCTCAGATGATTGCCCGGCTGAACGCTGCGGTGGTGCGCAAGTCGATCGAGGATGCCGGGTTCCGCGCCCAGCTTCTGAAGGATCCGAAGGGCACGATCGAGAAGGCGCTCAACCTGCCCCTGCCCTCGGGCTTCACGCTCAAGGTCGCCGAGGCGCCGCAGAACGAGTTCACCGTGGTGCTGCCTTACCAGGTGAAGACGGCCGCCGACGGCGAGATGTCCGATTCGGACCTCGAGTCCGTGGCGGGCGGCAGCAAGTCCGGCGCGACCTCGTTCTTCAACGGCCTGGCTGACGGCATGACCGGCAGCGGCGGCGGCGACGGCTCGACCGAAGGCACCGCCGGCGCGATCACCGGCGCGGTGGGCATCGGCATCCTGGGCGCCCTCTAAATCGCCCCCGAAGGGCCCGAAGGCAACATTCGGGC
>DATNPP010000610.1:0-4330 GCA_036703175.1 Oscillatoriaceae cyanobacterium | reverse complement strand
GTTTCGATAACGGGCACGGATCACGCCGATCGGCTTGGATCCCAGGAGCACTGAGCGGCCGTCCGGGTAGACGTCGGAGATGGCCGCGGTGAAGTCGGTGTCACGCGCGTCAGAGGCGGCATAGAGGTCCACGGATACAGGCCCGCAGACCTCGACCGCCACCTTCAACTCCTCTGAAGTGTAGACGAGGACGTCGGAACGCTCCTGAACCGTCCGCCGATCGGATGCATATTCCCACCCAAAGGGCACGGGGCTTTGCGGATCGAACAAATAACTGTCTGTGGCCCCCAGCGCCGGCGCCTCCCAGGTGAGGCCCCCGCTACCCTCATCGTCGGCCTGTTGACCGGTCAGGAACAGGCGCCTCGGTGCGAGGTTCGCGACGGGATAGTGATCGAACTCACGCCACTCATCGGCGCCCGTGAAATAGACACGGACACGTGGCGCATCGAAGGCCTCGCTTGACCGCCTTAGATGCCGGTCGAAGAAGGCGAGATGAAGCTGCTTGTTGTCGATGGACGCTGATTGGGGAAGCTCGATCTCTCCCACCCGATCGCCACCGCCCAGAAAGCTCTGCAAATGCGTCCAGGGCCCAATGACGAGGTGGTGATCGTCCGCCCGATCCGGACGGGCGGCCTCCAGCCCTTGCCAGTAGAAGAGAGCGCCCGCCTGATTACCGTCGAATTGGCCGGTGACAGTCAGAACCGGAATGTCGATCGCCTCGAAATCCTCGCGCGTCAGCAGGATCCTCTTCCAATATTCGTTCAGCGTGGGGTTCTGAAGGAACTCACGGAACAACCGCATCTTCCGGCCCAGCGCCTCGTCCATGGTGAGCAGCGGGCGATGCTGGAAGATCCTCGGCAGATTCTTCAGCGCCAGATTCGGGCTCTGGCTCGTATGGCCCGACGTCTCGTTGAGATAGGTGAGCGCCCACTGCATGAGGAAGGCGCCGCCAACCGCGGGCAGTTCGTTCAGATAGGCGCCCGCCGGCGACGTAGGCGCTATGCAGCAAAGTGAGGGCGGACGCCGTCTCGCGGCGAGCCACTGGCTCGTTCCCCAATAGGAAACGCCGACCATTCCGACGTCACCGTTGCACCACGGCTCCCGCGCCAGGCCCTCGACCGCGTCATAGCCGTCGTCGGATTCCTGGAAGAAGAAATCGAACTCGCCTTCGGAATCGCCGCGGCCGCGAACATCCTGCACGACAAATGCGTAGCCGTGGTCTGCGAAGAACTCGCCCCACTCGGCGTGGTGGGAGTCCTTATAGGTCTTGGTATAGGGCGTGCGCAGAAGCAGGACCGGATAGCGGCCGGGTGCGCTCGGCAGCCACACATCCGACGAGAGCTGGATGCCGTCGCGCATCCTGGTGCGCACATCCATGATCTGGCGGATTTCCATTACTTCGGACCTCGACAAATTGCGGACAGTTGCTAGGCGCAGGAGAAGTCGAAGAGGCCCCCGCCCGACAACTCATGGAGTTCGGCGGGCCCGATATCGCGGGCGATAAGGACGATGAAGGGCGCTGGGATGTCGGCGCCCCCCTTGAACAGGCGCGGAGCGGAAAAGAGGGCTCCCACGCTCTCGACCAGAACCGGCGCGTCGTGATCGGGCACGCGGACCAATCCCTTGAGCCGCAGCAGGCGGTCCCCAAGCGCGCCCGCGAGATCGTCGAGCCAGCCGGCAATCTCGTCGAACGCCACGACCCTGGAAGGCCGCGCGAGATGGCGGCTGATACGCGGATGGGCCGGGCCCAGGCCAAGCCTTGGCGGATCCGGAACGAAGACTCCGCGCTTCAGCGGTCCAAAGGCGGCGAGCAC
Organism: Oscillatoriaceae cyanobacterium; assembly: GCA_036703175.1. GTDB lineage: Bacteria > Cyanobacteriota > Sericytochromatia > S15B-MN24 > JAQBPE01 > DATNPP01. The sequence continues at coordinate 2,516 of DATNPP010000610.1, read as the reverse complement.
GCGCGCGCCTGGATCGGTGACCGCCACCACCTCGGCCAAGGGATTGATCGCGGCCGCCGCGCTTTTCGCCTGGGCCCGCTGGTCATCCGGCGCGACGTCGAGCTTGGTCACGACGATACGTTGCGCCGCCGCCCACTGAGCGACCGCTTCCTCGAAGCCCGTATTCGCCGCGGCCCGCAGCGCATCGTAGGTGGCCACGATCGAGACCGGCATTCGCCAGGGGGCGAGGCCCGCTAGTCGCCGCAGCAGCGGGGCGGGCCTGGAAAGCCCGCTGGTCTCGAAGACGATCCGCTTCAGCGGAGCACTCGCGCCCGGGCGCTCAAATCGCAGCAGCTCGTCGATCGTGTCCATCAGATCGTTGCCCGCCTGGCAGCAGATGCAGCCATTGGCGAGCATGGAGATCGGCGCATCGCGGTTCACTTCCCGCAGCAGCGGTCCGTCGAGCCCGATCTCGCCCGCTTCGTTGACGATGACCGCGGTGTCAACGCCTTGCGGATGGGACAGGAATTCCCGCAAGAGCGTCGTCTTGCCCGAGCCGAGGAAGCCGGTCAGCACCGTGAATTCAGGGCCAGGCGTGGTCATGCCCTTGCCGCTGGCGGATTGGAGCCCTCTTCCCAGCTCGCCTTGACCATCTCACGGACGTCGGCGAGCAGCTCCGCCGTGTCATAGATGACACCCGACCTGATCGTGTACTTCAGGCCGCGCACCCAGTGTTCACTGTTGGTCGCCTCGTTCAAACGGATGGCGCCGGTGCCATAGAGCAACTTGAAGTCGGTGAGCGGATTGTGGTCATGGATCAACAGGTCGGCGCACTTGCCAACCTCGACCGTGCCGATCTCCTCCTCCAGGCCCAGCAGCTGGGCGCCCATGTGGGTGGCTGAGCGCAGAACTTCGAGCGGATGGAAGCCCGCCTCCTGGAGCAGCTCCAACTCACGCACATAGCCGAAGCCGAAGGTCTGATAGACAAAGCCCGAATCGCTGCCGGTGCAGATCCGACCCCCGCGGTTCTTGTAGTCGTTGATGAAGGCCATCCAGATCCGGTAGTTGTTCTTCCACTCGACTTCGTCGCCCGTCGTCCAACTATACCAGTAGGACCCGTGCCCGCCCCGCTGCGGGCTGAAGAACTCCCACATTGACTTCCAGCTGTACTCCTTGTGCCAGTAGGCCTGGCGGGTACGCATCAGATCGCGGTTGGGATCGTAGATCGCGAAGGTGGGCACGAAGGTGAAGTCGAGCTCGGCAAAGCTGTCGAGCACCTCGTTCCATTTCGCCGTGCCGGGCTTGGCTGCCTGGCGGAATGTCGTACCCGCCACGGAGAACCGGAGATATTCGTCCTCGTAGTCGTACGCGAGCGGATAGTTCTGGACGACGCGATCCTCGAACAGGGTCTCGGGCAGGCCATAATGATGCTCGGCGCTGGTCAGCCCCCATCGCGCGGTCGTCAGGGTATTCATCCGCGTGACCGCCATCTGCGCGTGATGGCAACCCGACCTAAGGCCGAGCTTGCCGCACTCGTCGAGCGCGGCCCGCATGATCGCCGGGGGCGCCCCGAAGAACTTCACCCCGTCCGCGCCGCGATCCTTGATCTTGCGCAGCCATTCCCGCCCCTGCTCGGGCGTGTGGACCAGCTTGAGCATGTCGTTGACGGCCGGGAAGTAACTGTAGGCGAGCAGTCGCGGAGCCGCGATCTCGGCCGCCGCTGAACGCTCCCTCTGGTCGATCAGCCAGCCCAGGCCGTTCATCGCTCCCATGTCGCGCACCGTGGTGACCCCGTGTGCGAGCCAAAGCTTGTAGACATAGTCGACCGGCGGCACCCAGCCGTTGGCTGCGTGGAAGGAGACGCCCGTGTGCGCGTGGCAATCGACAAAGCCGGGAGTCACCCATTTGCCCGAGCAGTCGATCTCGTGATCAGCTGGCGTCGATGTCGCATCCGGCGCGGCCATGAAGCCGGTCACCTTCTTCATCCGAGCGATGCGGCCGTCCTCGATGTGGATGTCGAAGGGTCCGATCGGCGGCGCGCCCGTGCCATCGATCACCGTAGCGTTCTTCAGGACGAGACGTCTGAACGGGCCGATTCCGCGATCGCGGGCGCGCGCAGGCGCGACCGGCGGCTGGCCAATGCTGGCGCAGGCGGCCGCGAGCTCGTCGCCCGGCAGTGGTCCGGATTGGGGCGCAAAATCTGGATTAGCCATCACGCGACAACTCGTGTCTCAAAGGCCGGGGGGAAACGGCGATCGCGGCCGTTCACGGACGCTTCAGGGCAAAGGCGAGACCCCGGGCGAGCGCGGCAGGCACGACCGAGAAATGATCCTCGTCCGGGAAGACGTCACAGCCGATGTCGGCGACGAGCGGCTCGAGAAACTGCGCCATCTGGCGGGCGTTCCCGACCATGCGGGCCTCGATCATGAAGGCCTCGGCGCGCGCCAAATAGTCCTCGAAGCTCCCGCCGCCCAGCAGCGCCGGCAGCGTCTCGGTCAGGCCGCGATAGAAGGCCCTGGATTCCTCGACATACTCGG
>DATNPP010000608.1:0-2233 GCA_036703175.1 Oscillatoriaceae cyanobacterium | reverse complement strand
CGCTCGCGACACCGTAGACGAAGCCCACCGGAATCGTGCTCGGATCGGTGCCCGCCGGATTGTAGGGCAAGGCGTTGAGGCCGGCGCCGGCCGTGCGCTCGTCGCCCTCGACGCCCGCGGTGGTGGGATTGGCCACCGTTTGCGGTTGCTTGCCGTTGCCCAGGATCGTCGTGACGGCGTAGGGGCGGTAGCCGAGCAGTTGTTTCCAGTCGTCCGAGATCGTGCGAATGATCGCGTTGAGCGGATTGGCCTGGTTCACCGCGGAGATGGCTTCGATGTACTGATTGCGCAGATGCTGCAGTTGGTCGATGCGCAGGTCGAAGGTGCCCACCGGAATCGTCGTCGAGGCTATTTGGCCGTCGGTTGGCGTCGTCCTGTTCGTCCAGGCCGAAATAGCGCCCGTGCCGATCGCCTGCTCGTCGAGCGTGCCGATCTGCTCGAAAAGGCCGGTGTTGTAGCTGCCCAGGCTGCGACCATGGCTGTAAGCCTCGCCGCGCAGGTATTCCGTCGCCAACGTGGTGCCGAGATTGAGATGCAGCTCGTTGGGCGTGCTGTCCGACGGCACCATGTAGCCCGTCAGACGCAGATTGCCGTTGATGATCGCGTCGACGATCACGTCCTTGTCGTACGGGAAGCCGTTGCTCAGGCTGGCCGGGAAGCTGAAGTTGCCCTGGGCATCGGTCGTCGCCGTAAAGGCCTGGTCGGTGTCCGTATTGCGATAGAACTTCTCGTCCCGATTCGTGAGGTACATGAAGGCGTTGATCAGATTGCGATCGCCGCTCGAGGCATCGAGCACGCGGTAGTTGCCGCTGTTGTTCGAGATGAGCGCGGAGCCGTTGTTGGAAATGATCCCCGAGCCGTTGTTCGAGATGATGCCGGACCCGTTGTTCGAGATGATGCCCGAGCCGTTGTTGGAGATGATGCCCGAGCCGTTGTTCGAGACGATTGCCGCGGGCGCGGCGACCGAACCCAGCAGATCGAAGGCGCCGGCTTGCGAGCCGGTGGTGCCCGTGACGGGAACGGTGTCGCTGCTCGACGGCGGCGGCACGAGCGGCGGCGATTCCGTCGGCGGCGGCACCGTGTTGGTCGGCCCCTTTTCGGGAGGCAACGTGTCGTTCGAGGTGGTGAGCGTTTGAATCGAGTGGCCGACCGCGAGGCGCGAGCCGGTGCCCGACGTCGGCCCCGGGCCTTGAGCGAAGGGCGGCACGCAAGCGGAGAGAGCCAACGAGGAGCCGGCCAGCGCAAGGATTAAGCTAAGGCAGGGCCTGGAGTGTTTCACGCGGACCTCTCTGGCGAAACGCCGGCGCACCTGGCGAGCAGGAGACAAGTAGTCTTGTACCCCTGCGGATGCCCGATAAACCTTTGTAACGAACTTCGGGCGCCCTGACGGTGCCCGGGGTCACGCCGGCGCGTTACGGGCGCAGGATCAAAATTATGAGCGTGCTCGCGATACTGAGGGCCGACGCGAGCGGCGGCAGAAGCTCGTACCAATCCGGGCCCCAGACCTCGCCCACGCGCACCGTGTCGCCGTCGTACAGCATCAGATTGTCTGAGACCTTGCCGTTGAGCACGTCGTTCAGATTGATGATCTGCTTGTCGCCGTCCGCACGCAGCACGAGCACGTTGCTCAGATCGGCGCGGCGTGCGTTCAGGCCGCCGGCGAGCGCGACCGCCTGCAGCAGGTGGATCGGTTCGGGCACGGTGTAGGTGTCCGGTCGGTTCACCATGCCGAGCACGCTGACGCTCAACGGACGGAACGCCGCGACGTTGACCACGACCTGCGGCGCGGTGAAGTAGCGCGAGAAGGCCCGCGCGAGCTCGTCCGTCAGTTGCGGCACGGTCAATCCGGCCGCCTGCACCTCGCCGATCAGCGGCAAGCTGATGCGGCCGTCCGGCCGAATCGGCTGCTGTTGAATCTGCAGCTGCTCGTTGCCGACGATGGCCACGTTGAGCGCGTCCCCGAAACGCAGCACGTACTGCTTCGTCTGCACCGGCGGCGTCTGCGCCAGCACGGGCAATTGCTGCATCAACAGCATGGCGATCGCCAGCCAGGCACAAACAAACAAGCGTAGGCCACGAAAGAGGGAAGGCATGCCAGGTCCTTTCTACGAGCGCCGAAAAGTCGCGAGAAGCTTTTGAAAGAGGCCGCGATCCTCCGCGCGCTCGAACGGCGAGGGCTGGCGAATCGGCGCGCCGGAGAGCAGGGCGGCGGGGTTGTCAAGGCGGATCAAGC
>DATNPP010000602.1:0-11611 GCA_036703175.1 Oscillatoriaceae cyanobacterium | reverse complement strand
GCTGTTGGATGCCTGCCTCGGTGCGGTTCCGCCGCGCGACGGCACGGTCGTCCGCATGGGCGTCTCGCCACGGCACACGCACCTGGAATCGCTCGTCAAGCGCCGCGGCGTGCGGGAGTACGACGGGCTGATCATGGCGCGGGAGGCGGCGCCGCTGCCGGTGCCGGGCGATGGCTGGCGCGTCGAGGTCGTCGACGAGGCCAATCGCGAAACCTACCGCCAGGTGCTGGACGAGGCCTTTCGCCATTCGCCCAACGGCGCGAGCATCACCGAGGCGCAGGTGATCGAGCTGATGGCCGAGATCAGCCACGCGGACCTGCTGGGGCTCGGCTATTCGGACGGCCAGGCGGCCGCCGCGTTCGAGCTCTGTTTGCAAGAAGACGTCGGCTGGATCGAGACGGTCGGCGTGGCCCGCGCCTTGCAAGGGCGCGGGCTCGGCAAGGCGATCGTCGCGTCCGCGGTCGAACGGCTGCGCGCGCACGGCGTCGGAACGATCAAGCTCCTGGTCATGAGCTCGAACGAACCCGCCGTACGGCTCTACCGTGGCTGCGGCTTCGAGGTCGAGAGCGTGATGTCGCGCTGGTGGCGCCTCACGCCCTGAGCTCCGCTCATACCGCTTCCATTCGGTTTTGCAAACGCGCCATGCCCTCCCCCTCCCTCGCGGAGGAAGAGGGCATGGCGCGATCGCCTGATTTCATGATGAAGACGTGTTTAGTATGCCTTCGCGTAAATCGCCCAGCGGTCGGTCGTTTGGCCCGTGAACATGCACGTCGCCGTCTCACGCGGCCCGTCGAGCGGCAGGCAGCGCACGGTCACCTTCATCGCGGTCAGCGCCTCCTGCACCGCCGGATCGTCCACGAAGGGCGCCAGCGCGAAGCCGCCGTGAATCTCGGGCTTGGCCTCGTTGCTCGGCGTGAAGTAGGCCTCGAACTCGCGCCGATCGGTGATCGTGCGGGTGTGCTCCGCCTGGAAGGCCTTGGCGCGCTCGAACAGATTGCGCTGCATCTCGTCGAGGATGGCGCCCACCTGGGCCACGAACTCGGCGCGCGGCATGCTCTGCTTGTCGCGCGGAGCCTTGTCGCGGCGGCCGACGAAGACGGCGTCGGCGGCCACGTCGCGCGGGCCCACCTCGAGGCGGATCGGCACACCGCGTTTGATGTGGTACCAGGTCTTCTCGCCGCCGCGCACGTCGCGATCGTCCAGCTCGACCTCGAGGCGCCCGTCGTGGAAGCGCTGCTGCCGCAGCTCGGCCATCAGCGAACGGCAGTAGCCGAGCACCTGCTCGCGCTCCTCGTCGTTGCGGTAGATCGGCTGCAGCACCACGTGCCGGGCGGCCAAGCGCGGCGGCAGCACCAATCCGTCGTCGTCGCTGTGGGCCATGATCAGCGCGCCGATCAAGCGCGTCGAGACGCCCCACGAGGTCGTCCAGGCGTACTCTTCCTTGCCTTCCTTGTTGAGGAACTTGATCTCGCTCGATTTCGCGAAGTTCTGGCCCAGAAAGTGCGAGGTGCCCGCCTGCAGCGCCTTGCGGTCCTGCATCATGGCCTCGATCGAGTAGGTCGACACGGCGCCCGGAAAGCGCTCCCAGGAGCACTTCTCGCCCTTGATCACCGGCAGCGCCATGTACTCGTGCGCGAACGTCTCGTAGACGTCGAGCATGCGGCGCGTCTCCTCGTTGGCCTCCTCGGCGGTGGCGTGGGCCGTGTGGCCCTCTTGCCAGAGGAACTCGGCCGTGCGCAAAAACAGTCGCGTGCGCATCTCCCAGCGCATGACGTTGGCCCACTGGTTGATCAGCAGCGGCAGGTCCCGGTAGCTCTGCGTCCACTTGGCGAACATCGCGCCGATGATCGTCTCGCTGGTGGGGCGGATGACCAGCGGCTCTTCGAGCTCGCCGGCCGGCACCAAGCCGCCTTGCGGGCCGGGCTGCAGGCGGTGATGCGTGACGACGGCGCACTCCTTCGCGAAGCCCTCGACGTGCTCGGCCTCCTTCTCGAAGAACGAGAGCGGAATCAGCAGCGGGAAGTACGCGTTGACGTGGCCCGTCTCCTTGAACATGCCGTCGAGGGCCTTCTGGATGTTCTCCCAAATGGCGTAGCCCCAGGGCTTGATCACCATGCAGCCGCGCACGGGCGAGTTCTCAGCGAGCTCCGCGACCTTGATGACCTGCTGGTACCACTCGGCATAGTCCTCTTGCCGGGTGGGGGAGATGGCGGTTTCGGTCTTGCCCTTGACGGGTTGCATCGGAATTCCCTTCGTCGTGTGGTGGATTGCGCGAATTCCCATTATAGAAGCTTCCGCAGCGGGCGCAACTTACCAGGGCGGATCGCCGTGCGCTAAAATGACCCCGTACGGAAGGAGCCCGCCCGATGTTGATGTCCCACCTGCTCGCCCCCACGCTGCGCGACGTGCCGGCCGACGCCGAGATCGTCTCGCACCAGTTGCTCGCGCGCGCCGGCTACATCCGCCGACTGAGCCCGGGCGTCTACAACCTGCTGCCGCTGATGTGGCGGGTGGTGCAGAAAGTCGAGCGAATCGTGCGCGAGGAGATGGACGCCGCCGGCGCGCAGGAACTGCTGATGCCCGTGATGATCCCGGCCGAGCTCTGGATGGAGACGGGCCGCTGGCAAAAATACGGCAAGGAGCTGGTGCGCTTCAAAAACCGCCACGAGCGCGACGAGGTGCTCGGCCCCACGCACGAGGAAGTCATCACGGACATCGTGCGCGGCACGGTGCGCAGCTACCGCCAGCTGCCGATCAATCTATATCAGATTCAGACCAAGGTGCGCGACGAGATTCGCCCGCGCTTCGGACTATTGCGCGGGCGCGAGTTCATCATGAAGGACGCCTACAGCTTCCACGCGAGCACCGAGGACCTCGAGCGCGAGTACACGCTGATGGGCGACGCGTACCTGCGCATTTTCCAGCGCTGCGGCCTCGACACGCGGCCCGTGGAGTCCGACGTGGGCGCCATCGGCGGCTCGGCGGCCCACGAGTACATGGTCGTCGTCAACACGGATGCCGGCGAGAACGCGCTGCTGTTCTGCGACAAGTGCGACTATGCCGCGAACGTCGAGCGCGCGGAGAGCCGCATTCAGGCCTGGCCGAGCACCGACATGCTCGAGCGCGAAAAGGTCGAAACGCCGGCCACGCGCACGATCGAGCAGCTGTCGAACTACCTGAAGATTCAGCCGCAGCAGATTGCCAAGACGCTGATTTACATCGCGGACGGGCAGGCGATCGCCGTCGTCATACGCGGCGATCTGGCCGTGAACGAGGTCAAGCTCGGCAACGTGCTGAACGCGAACGCGCTGCGCCTGGCCTCCGAAGAGGAAGTGCTCAACATCTCGGGCGTGGGCCCGGGCTTCGTGGGCCCCTGCCAGCTCAAGGTCTCGCGGCTTCTCGTGGACCGCTCGCTGCACGGCCAGACGAATCTGGTCATGGCCTGCAACGAGCCCGACGTGCACTTTCTCAACGCCAATCTCGAGCGCGATTTCAGAGTCGACGAATGGGTCGACGTGCGCCAGGCGGCGGCGGGCGAGGCCTGCCCGCGCTGCGCGGACGGCACGCTAAGCCAGGCGCGCGGCATCGAGGTGGGCAACATCTTCAAGCTCGGCACCAAGTATTCGGCGAGCATGAACGCGACCTACACGGACGCCGACGGCGCGGAGAAGCCGCTCATCATGGGCTGCTACGGCATCGGCATCACGCGCACGGCGCAGGCCGCCGTCGAGGCGCACCACGACGAGAACGGCATCGTCTGGCCGATGCCGATCGCCCCGTACCACCTCACGATCGTGCCCGTGAACGTCAAGGAGGAAGCGGTCTGGAACGCCGCGCAGCGCCTGTACGCCGAGGCCAAGAAGGCGGGCATCGAGGTGCTGCTGGACGATCGCGAGGATCGCGCCGGCGTGAAGTTCAAGGACGCCGAGCTCTACGGCATTCCGCTGCGCCTCACGGTCGGCAAGCTGATCGCCGACGGCCAGGTGGAGCTGTCCGTGCGAAAGACGGGCGAAAAGCGCGTCGTGGGGGTGAACGAGGCGATCGCCGAGATCAAGCGCTTGGTGGAGGAGGCGATCGCCGCCACGCTCCCCAAAGCGCCGCTGCACGTCTAGTTTTTCGGCCTGATTCGAAACGCCTTCCGAAAAGGGAGGCGTTTTTCTTTCTCAAGGTACCTTGCAATACAAAATACCTTGTGCTAATTTGAAGACACGAACCTCGGTCGGCCGATCGCCGACCCGAAAAAAGGAGAGGCACGATGACGGCAATGGTGACGACCTGGCCTGCAGCCCAGCGGTTGCAAGTTCGGCCGGCGATCGATTGGAACGCGGTGGTCGAAACGGCCAAAGGCATGAGACGCGCCGCGGGGCTCGGGGCGATGTGGTTCTTCACGGCGTTCGAGTTCGCCATGATGCTGGGCGTTCCCGGGCTCTTTCCGGCGATTCGCCTGGGCACGATCGATCCCTTCGTCGCCAAGGTGCTCTACGCGATGGCCTCGGAAAGCCATCTGTTCCTGTTGCCGCCCGTGTGTTGTTTTCTGGCGTACGCCGGCTTCTCCGAGATGGAGCACTGGGCCTGCGGCCGCCGTGTGGAGGCCTAGACCACGATGCAAGCCGAGAAGACCGGAATCGCCGAACTGGACGCCTATCTGGCCCGCATGGCGCGCGAGCTGAAGCGCCTGCCCGCGGCCGAGCGAGAGGATCTGCTGCGCGAGATCGCCGGCAACCTTCAAGACAGCCTGGCGAGCAGCACGAACACCACCGATGCCCTCGCGCGCTTCGGGCCCGCCGAGCAGTTCGCGGCGGCCCTGTTGAGCGAGCGCCAAGTCGCCGTGGATCGCCGGCGCACCTCGGGCGAGGTCGGGCGGATCATCGCGCGCGCGGCACTGATTCCTTTCGTGTGGAGCATCGTCGTGTTTTCCGTCCTCATGATGCTCAACACCTGGTACCTGTACGCCGAGTTGGCGCGTCTTTGGTCGATCGGCGTGGTGGCGCGCTTGCTCGTGCTGAACCTGCCCGCCGTGCTCGAGCTGGCATTGGGCGTCGCCGCTCTGTTCGCGGGGCTCACGGGGTTGCCGAAGCTCGCGCGCGAGCTGAGCCAGCCCTTGTTTCGCGCCGTGCTGCCCTTCGCGATCGGCGGCATTCTCGCGGGCGGCGCCTTCGTTGCGGGGGCGAACTTCTACTTCGCGGACCACGTCGTGCCCGGCGCCAACCGTGCCGTGGTCGACCTGGTGCGTTCCCAGATGCACTTGCCTCCGGACACCCCTGCAGAACGCAGCCCGCAGGAGCGGAGCCTGGCTGCAATCGGCCGCCACATCGCCGCAATGCAAACGAAGCCCGTCACCACGCCCGATACGGCGAAAGAGCTGCGGAAATGGCGCTTGAGTTACCAGTACCGCATCGCCTTCTCGGCACTGCCGTTCGTCCTGGCCGCGCTGGGGACCACCTTGGGCGCGCTCTTCGCTCGCAAGGCCTCCTTGCGCCGGCCGCGCGTCGGGCTGATGCTCGGGTGGTCGCTGGGGCTGTTCCTGGCGGTCTGTGGGCTCGCCGTCGTGTTCACTTACGGGCGAGCTTTCCAGGACTGGGAGGTGTACCTGGAATGCGCCGTCCTGTGTCTCGGCCTCACGGCCATCACGGCGCGCACCGGCGCGCCCGAAGTGGGCGTCGGCATGGACGTTCTCTACCTCGTCTACGGCGCGATGGCGCTCGGCCACACGACGGTCGCGACGATCGGCCCGCTCGCCGCCGCCTGGGCGCCGGTTGGCGGCGTGCTTCTCGCCACGCTGCTCATCGCGGCCGGCGCCGCCCTTTCGGCGCCCGGGGAGCCTGAGCATGTTTAAGCCCAAGTCTGCCAGCGGCGACGATCACCTGAAAAAGTGGACCTCGCAGATTCGCAAGGGCAGCCTCGAGATGTGCTTGCTCTCGGTGCTCGCCCACCAGGCGCGCTACGGCTTCGAGATCGTCCAGTTGCTCAACGGCGCGGGCGGATTGGGCATCACGGAAGGCACGCTCTACCCGCTGCTCAATCGCCTGCAGAACGAAGGGCTGATCGAGGCCTTCTGGCAGGAATCCGCGAGCGGTCCGCCCCGCAAGTATTATCGCCTCACGCCGGACGGTGAAGACCTGCTCGGCCAGATGCGGAGCGAATGGCGGCGCTTCGGCGTCGCCGTCGAGACCCTGCTCGCCGAAAGCGAGCGACCTGGCTCGCCCGAGGCGATCGCCACTCCGCTCGAGATGCGCCCAAGACCTTCGTGATGGGACGACGAAGCAGAAGCCCCCTTCGGATGAAGGGGGCTTTTGCTCGACTCGCACCGATCGGCCCCGCGAGCCGGCGCCGGAAACCCGCCCGCAACGAGAACATAACGAAGATTTGATACGAGGGCTCCCGCAAAATCGAGGCGACGTCAATAGGGGCCGCTTTTGGGGTATAACAAACACGGGAAGATCGAACGGTTTCGCCCGATCGCTTCTTTCAGAACAACTCTCGGTCCGTTAAGATAGTGTATGTAGGTGAAGTAGCATTGACCTAGACGGAGGATTTTCAGCATGCAGGTGCTGGTGCTGAGCAACACTTATCAGCCTCTGTATACGTGCGGCGTGGAAAAGGCAATCACGCTCATGTATCTGGGCAAGGCCGTGTCCGTGAAGGATTCGGATCAGGAAGTGCGCTCTCCTTCGATCGTGGTCCGCATTCCGGTGGCCATCCGGTTGCTCGTCCGAGCCGTGTTCGTGCGCTATTACGAGAACATGCGGCCGACGCGCCAGGCGATCTTCCGCCGCGACGCGCACATGTGCCAGTACTGCGGCTCCAAGCAGAACCTCACGCTGGATCACGTGCATCCGCGGGCCCACGGCGGCAAGGACACCTGGGAGAACCTCGTGACGGCCTGCGTGAGCTGCAACAACAAGAAGGGCGATCGCCGCCCCGAAGAAATCGGCATGACCCTCGCGAAGCCGCCCAAGGCGCCGCGCGCGCTCGAGATCTCCCACGAGCTCTGGAACAAGGTCATGGGCTGGTAAAACGCCCCTCCGAAAGCCGCTCGAAAGAGCGGCTTTTTTATGTCATGTGATGAACATCACAAGCGAGGGTAAAGAACTCTCGGGATTGCATTGGAGGGACGCGCATGCCAGGAGCCGTGCATGCGGCGCCGCCGGGTTGGGCCGGCGGCCTTGAGCGCATCGTCGCGGGCACCCGTCAACGTCCATGGCGCGAGGCGCTGTTGGCGTGGGCCTACCGCTGCCTGACGCCCACCCTCGAGCTGCCCTGGCTCGAGAACTTCGGCCAGGTGACGCCTCGCCTCTGGCGCGGCGCGCAGCCGAGCAAGCAGGGCCTGCGGCAGCTGCAGCGCATGGGCGTGAGCACGATCGTCAATCTGCGCAGCGAATCCGAAGCCGAGGCGGACACCGTCCGCGCGCTGGGGCTGCGCTACGTCTATTTGCCCTTCGATCCGATCGGCGCGCCCGACCACGCCGAGACGCTCGAGTTTCTGCGCGTCGCGAGCGATGCCGAGAACGGCGTGGTCTTCTTCCACTGCTACCACGGCGCCGATCGCACCGGCATGCTCGCGGCCTGCTACCGCATCGCGATGCAGGGCTGGAGCTCGGAAGAGGCGATCGCCGAGCTGGATCGCTTCCGCTTTCACCATCTCTTTCAACGCAGCAAGCTCGACTACATTCGCGATTTCGCCGCTCACTGGCGCGCGCTGGGCGATCGCCCGCGCGAGGCGACGCCGGTGATGCAACCGGTTTAATCCAAGCTTCCTCGGAGCATTATCTGAGGTTAAGAAAGAAACGCACTTAACAGCCGATGATCACCTTGTCGACCCCGCTGTGGGGAAGCCTTGGAGGTTACCGGCGATGTTGAAGTTTCACCGGCTCGCGCTTGGAAGTTTGTTGCTGACGCTGCTCACGGGCTGCGGCCAGAGCGCGGCGCCGTTGCCGTACATGCCCTCCACGCAATTGCAGTCCCAGCCGTACGGCTCGCCCTACGGGCAACCGGCCTACGGCCAACCGGCTTACGGGCAACCCGCCTATGGGCAGCCGGCCTACGGCCAGCCCGCTTACGGCCAATCCGCGTACGGCCAGCCCGGCATGACCCAAGCGCCGTATGGTGGCGCGAGCGCCTACGGCCAGCAGCCCGGCATGGGCCAGATGCCCCAGAGCGGCGCGCAGGGCCAGGGCGCCCAGTTGCTGCAGGGCATGCGCCAGCGCCTGTCCACCTGCACCGGCATGCAGGGCAGTTTGACGGACTTCACGATGGGCAACTTCAAGAACGGCGTGCAGCAGTCGAACACGGTGCAGTCGACCACGACCGCGACGATTCTCTGGGCCAAGCCCAATCAGCTGCGCTGCGACGTGCAGACGACGACCAACTCGCTGCTCGACGGCGCCAAGATGGCGACCACCGACGGCCAGAACATCACGGCGCGCCTGAAGGGCCTGCTCGGCTTGCTCGCGATCCACCTGCAGGCCTCGGATCCCAAGATGTCGACCAACCGCAACCACGGCTTCATCGACAACAACCCCTACGCCCAGCTGGAGCGCATCACCGCGCCCAACGTGCAGTGGGTGCCCGTGGGCCAGGCCACCGTCGGCGGCACGCCCGTGGTGGTGTGCGAGATCGACGGCGTGCGCCACCTCGACAACCAGATCACGCGCGAGCTGGTCGAGGTCGAGCCCCAGACGCTCAATCTGCGCGGAATGATTTCGTACGCCGGCAACCAGATCGTGGAGCAGTTCACCTTCACGAGCTTCACCTGGAACCCGAGCATCAACGCGAGCGAGTTCTCGCTCTAGGGCTTCAGCAGACCGAAATCGGGGCGCCGTCAAGGCGCCCTTTTTTCTTGACAATCGGGCCGCGCCTGCGTACGGTTCGGGCGGAGGAACGCCCATGAGTGAGAACCTGCCCGTCCGCCCGAGCAAGATCCTGTGCATCGGACGCAACTACGCCGAGCACGCCGCCGAGCTCGGCAACGAGCCGCCGCCCGAGCCGCTGGTCTTTCTGAAGCCGCCCAGCAGTTTGATCGCCCACGGCGAGGCGATCGTGTTGCCCGCCCTCTCGGAGCGCGTGGACTACGAAGGCGAACTCGCCGTCGTGATCGGCCAGCGCTGCCGCTGCGTGCCCGAAGAGCAGGCGATGGCCGTCGTGAGCGGTTACACGATTCTCAACGACGTCACGGCCCGCGATCTGCAGAAGAAGGACGGCCAGTGGACGCGCGCCAAGGGCTTCGACACCTTCGCGCCGTGCGGCCCGCGCGTGGTCAGCGCGCTCGATCCGAGCGACCTCGAGCTCAAGACGCTGGTGAACGGCCATCTGCGCCAGCACGCCCGCACCAGCCAGATGATCTTCAAGCTGCCGCGATTGATCGCCTACATCAGCCGCGTGATGACGCTCGAGCCGGGCGATCTGATCAGCACCGGCACGCCGTCGGGCATCGGGCCGCTGGCAGCGGGCGACACGGTCGAGGTGTGGGTCGAGGGCATCGGATCGCTGACGAACCCCGTGCGCGCGGAGGATCCGAATTTCTGTCGCTGATCGCTAAAATTTAAGCAAGGTTATGGCGTCTTTACCTATAATTAACCTACGAGAGTTCGACGCCGAAAGGACACGCCCTTGCTGAACACGATCAGCTTCCAGCCGCCGACCGCCCCCGTCGCGCCCCGCGCGCCGATGGTGCGCACGCAGGACGGCCAGGGCGGTCCCTCGGTGCTGCCCGCCGCGCCCAACGGCGTGTTGATGGGTCGCGTGGCGCTGCTGACGGACGCCAACGAGCTGCACCCCGCGCTGCTGGAGGCGGTGAACGAGGCCCGTACCTCGGTCAAGGTGGACTTCGAGCTGCTGCGCGGCAAGAGCGGCCTCGAGCTCTCCCGCCAGCTCGCCCGCCGGGCGCGCCAGGGCCTGCGCGTGCAGGTGCTCGCCTGGGGCCGGCCCACGCCGGGCCTGCGCGAGGCCGTCAAGGCGGCCCGCGGACTCGGGCTGCAAGTCCGTTTGCTCGCGACCGAGACGGCCGGCCAGACCGGCAAGTTCCTGCTGGTCGACGATCGCATGGCGCTTCTCGGCGCGCTGACGCCGCCGCGCACGACGCTCGCGCGCCGCGCCCTGCTCCGCCTGACCGGCGAGGCCGCAGGCGAGCTCGGTCGCCAGTTCAACCACGACTGGGCCCAGGCCGGCGGCACACCGAGCCCGCTGCCGGAGCGCCACGTCTCGCGCACGACCAGCCATGAGCTGCTCTCGTCGATTCAGATCGCGGGCAACGGCGCGCAGCGCAAGCGCCCTCGCGCCGTCGTGCTCTCGGCGTTGCAGCGCGCCCACTCGACGATCGACGTGATGGCCGAGTCGCTCGAAGACGGCGAGACGATCGCCGCTTTGGCCGCCGCCCGTCGCCGTGGCGTGAAGGTGCGCGTGCTCTTGAGCGGCCACGCGGAGCAGACGCGGGCGATCGCCCGCCTGTCCGCCGCCGGTATTCCGGTGCGCCGCTACAGCAACGGCGGCAGCCTGCAATCGCTCGAGATGCAGATGGCGCTGGTGGACGGCGAGACCATGCTCTTCGGCTCGGCGGCCTGGACGCGCGCCGGGCTCGACGGCGCGGGCGAACTGCTCGTCGAGGCCCGCGGCGGCCGCGAGCTCAGCTTGGCGCGGGCGACCTTTCTGCACGACTGGACCCACGGCGTCGTCGCCGAGCGCCCGCGCCTGGGCGCCCGAGTGGCCGCCGAAGTGGCCCCGGCGCTGACGGCCGTGAGCCGCTTGCTCGCTCGCTACTCGCCCGCCGAGGCCGCCCGCTCGATGCTCGGGCTGCACGTGGGCGTGCAGAAGCTGCCCGGCGGCAAGGTCAAGCTGCTGACGGAAGTGCGCTAGGTCGCGATCGCGGCGGTTGCTTGCAGCTTCGCGCGGGTAGAATGCGCGCGGAGGCTCCGCATGCTCGCTACCCACCCCTGCCAGCCCCTGCTCGATCGCCTGCAGAGCGTGATCATCGGCAAGGAACCGACGATCGCCCTCGTCGTGGCCTCGCTGTTGGCCGGCGGCCACGTGCTGCTCGAGGACGTGCCCGGCGTGGGCAAGACGTTGCTCGCGCGCACGCTCGCCGCGGCCGTGGGCGGCGAGGCCAAGCGCGTGCAGTTCTCGCCGGATCTGCTGCCGTCGGACATCACGGGCGTCAGCGTCTACCATCCCGGCGAGGGGAACTTCCGCTTCGTTCCGGGGCCACTCTTCGCGAACGTGCTGCTGGCCGACGAGATCAACCGCGCGAGCCCGCGCACGCAGTCCAGCTTGCTCGAGGCGATGGAAGAAGGCCGCGCCACGGTCGACGGCTGCGCCTACACGCTGCCGCGCCCCTTCATGGTGATCGCCACGCAAAACCCGATCGAGCATCAGGGCACCTTCCCGTTGCCCGAGGCCCAGCTGGATCGCTTCGCGATCGCCGTGAGCCTCGGCTACCCCACCCCCGACGAGGAGCAGGCCCTGCTCGCGCGCGCCGTCGGCGCCCAATCGGGCGAGATTCCCGAATCCCCCGTGCTCAGCCCCGAAGCGCTCGTGGCGATGCAGGCGCACGTTCGTGAAATTCGCGTCGACGCGAGTTTGCAGCAGTACGTGGTGCGCGTGGTGGGCCGCACGCGCG
>DATNPP010000601.1:0-3325 GCA_036703175.1 Oscillatoriaceae cyanobacterium | reverse complement strand
GGCCCATGCGGCCCTGGCTGCGGCGCGCGATCACCGACAGGGCGTCGTCCGGCAGCGGCACGTGTCGGCGCAGCGTCTCGAGGATCGCGCCTTCCGGCGCGAGGCCGAAAGGCACGATCTGGCAGCGCGAGGCGATCGTCGGCAGCACCGACTCGAGGCTGCGCGCCAAAAGCACCAGCGTCGTCTCGCCGGGCGGCTCCTCGAGCGTCTTGAGCAACGCGTTGGCCCCCGCGGCCTGAATGGCGTCGAAAGCCGCGAGCACGTGGACCTTGCGCCGTCCCTGATAAGGCTGGTAGGCCACCGCCGCGATCAGCGCGCGGACCTGCTCGACCTTGAAGGTCTTCTCGCCTTCCGGCAGCTCCCAGACGCGCACGTCGGGATGATTGGAACTCGCGATCGCCCGGCACTCCCGGCACGCGCCGCAGCCGTCGCCCTCGGTGCAATTCAGCGCTTGCGCGAGCGCGAGGGCCGCCGTCGCCTTGCCCGTGTGCTCAGGGCCGACGAAGAGGTAGGCGTGGCTCGGCGCGGCGACAGCCCCGGCGAGCATGCGCGTCGCGCGGGGCTGTCCAGCGAGCGAGGCGAGCGTGTTAGCCCTCGCCACGCCAGAACTGCAGGCCGTGGGCCGGCGTCGCGTAGCAGATGACCTTGCGGTTGCCGTCCTTGCGGGCCAGATCCAGACGGCGCGTCGCGAGCTGAATCAGCGCGCGCGGGCTCGTGGTCTCGACCGTGCTCGAGAGGCCCACCAGCGGCTCGAGGATCGGATGCGAGCCGACCAGACGGCGGCCGAAACGCTTGAGAACCTCGAGGGCGGCATCGGCCGAGGTCGACGGGAAGTAGAAGAGCAGCTCGTTGTTGTCCCAGCGCACCGCCCAGTCCGTTTGACGGATCACCTGGCGCACCGTCTGGCCCACCAGCGAGTAGAGCTGGTTGACTTCGTCGGCCGGCATCGTCTTGGAGAGCGCGCCGAAGTTGTCGAGGCCGATGATCGCGACCGCGCCGGTCTCCTTCGAGCGCACCAGGCGCTCGCACTCCTCGCGGAAGCGCTCGTTGAAGTAACTGCGGTTCCAGAGGCCCGTGAGCTTGTCCGTGCTCGTGCGCTTGGAGACTTCCTCGGAGAGCGCGAAGGACAAGCGCGCGAGGCCCAGTTGCGGCAACAGCAGCTTCAGCAGCGCCTGCGGCAGCTCGGTATCCGTGTCGCCGGCCACGAGCGCGAGGCCGAAAGTTTGACGGTTGGCGACCACGCCGGCCATCCAGGCACCCGGGACATCGGGCACGCCGCGCAGCGAGGTGTCCTGCTGGGCGTTCTCCAGCGCCTGATGCTGCACGAAATCGCCGAACGCCTCGCTCGCGCCCTCGGTGACGGGCACGAAGCCCTCGGGCTGCGGCCACCACAACGCGAAGTCCACCCCCGGCGCGAACTGCCCGAGCAGGTTGCGGAGGTTCGTGTAGTTGTAATCCCACGAGAGCGTCAGGTTCAGCTGCGTGCCGATCTGCACCAGGGATTGCAACTGCGCGGGCGTCAAGGCGGTCAGGGTTTCCATTCAGTCCTCCAGGTTGCGGCGATAGGCGCGGCGGCGTAAAAGCCAACCAATGTTAGCGGAGCGGCGGCGTTGCTGCAAGCAACGAAGCGGCGTCGACGCACCGTCTTTATTGAACCCACAAACAAGCAAAAGATTCCGAAGAGGGATTAAGAATAGGGTAAATTTGCGCTCGAACGGCTTTACCGCGCCGGCACGCCCAGCAATTGCTCCGAGAGCCAGCTCTCCGTGCGCTCGAGCAGCCAGCTGCGCGCCGGCACGCTGCCGAACACGTGGCCGGCATGGGCGCGCGCCTCGCCCACCGCGCCGGGAATCTCGGCGAGCAACGCCTCGGCGTTCTCGGTGGTCGCGAGCAGGTCCTCCTTGCCGTAGAGCACCAACAGCGGGTGCGTCCAGCCGGCGAGGGCGCCCAGGGGATCGAGGGCGGTGAGCTCGCTCAAGAAATCGCGGCCCACGCGGTAGCCGTTGGAATCGATCCAGCCCTGGCGCGAGAGCTCGGGATGCGCGGCGTAGAGGCCGAGGCGCGCGAAGATCGGCACGGGAAAGACCACCGGCGACCAGAAGACCAGCGCCGCGGGCGACTCCTCGCTGGCGATTTGGCTCGCGATCGCCGTTCCCAGGCTAAACCCGGCGATCGCCAGGCGCTTTGCGTCGAGTCGTGGCTGGCTGCGCAGAAACGCCAGCGCCGCGCGCGCATCCTCGATCTGGCTGGTGATCGAGGTGTCGAAGAAGTCGCCGTCGCTCTCGCCGCAGCCTCTGAAATCGAAGCGCAGCGACGCGATGCCGCGCGCGGCGAGGCGGCGGGCGCCGTCGACGAAGAGGCGATGAGACTCGTTGCGATTGCCCGTGAAGCCATGCAGCCACAGCACGGCCGGCACCGGATCCTCACCGGCGGGCGTATGCAGCATGCCTCGGACGGTCTGTCCGGCGACGGCGAAAGCGACGGGCGTTTCGGTCATGACGGCTCCTGGAAAATGGGGCTCCCAGGATAGCACGCCCCGCCCGCGCTGCAAAGCGGGCGTTGACGGCAAAAGGCCCGGCAAATGCCGGGCCCGCGCCATTCGCTTTAGAAGAGGGGCACCTCGACGAAGCGGTTCGGCTTCACGCCGTAGTCGATGTAGTAGGTGGTCATCGCGCCGTCGGTGCGCACCGCGCAGAACTCCTTGCTCTGGGGATCCCAGCGGACCACGTGGGTCTGATAGCCCTTGGTGAAGCTCGTGATGTCGAAGTAGTAGTGGATCGTGCCGCGCTCGCCGTTCGCGCAGGCGATCGCCTGCTTCAGATAGGCCTCGGCCGAGGCGGGCGAGGGGTGGAACTGGCTGGCGTGCTTGTGGAAGTGCACGTCGAGGTTCTGCTCGGCCGAGAGGTTGAGCGCGGGGCGCGCCGCCCACTCCCCGTTCGGATGCGCGTGGCGCTCGGCGGAGATTTCGGCGAGCTGCTCGGAAGTGAGCTTCACGCCGTCGGCCTTGACCGCGGCCACGAACGCGGCCTCCGTCTGCGGCGCACCGGCCTCCATCGCGCGGGCGGCGTACATCGGCGCCATCGCCACGGGCATCGGGGTCGCACAGCCACCGAGCACGGCGGCGAACAACAGTCCGAACAGGGGGGCGCGAAGGGAAGCCTTAAACAATGCACATCCTCCAAAGGGTGGGGAACTATGTTTAAGGTATAGTAAAGAAGGCGTAAAAACTTGCTTATTTTTCGCGCGAAATTCGCGAGATTGTTCACTTTGTTGCATTTGTCGCCCTCTCCCCGGCGGGGGAGTGGGACGCCGAAGCCCTGTTCAG
>DATNPP010000556.1:0-1958 GCA_036703175.1 Oscillatoriaceae cyanobacterium | reverse complement strand
TGAAGACAGTGCGGCCAAGATCGCCGCCTACTTCGACCACGACTATATCCAGGTGGCGCCTCTCGATACCGCGCTGGCCACCCAAGCGCGCGCGCTGGTCCAAAAGAAGCCAGCTAAGGGGAAGCCGTACTGTCGGCCGAAGGATGCAACCTATGTCGCAACGGCCGCCGACTGGAACATCGCGGAGCTACACACCTTCGACCGGGGCCTTTTGAAGCTCAGCAGGCAGTTCCTTACCCGTGATGGCCAACCCATCGTGATCTGCAAGCCGGACGTGAACTTCGCCGGTACGGGGTTGTTCGCGGAGGTGGTCGAGTGAAGCCGAAGTCCGACCAGGCCCGGCGCTTCGAGGAAGCCGCCCGCTCTGTGGACGCCGATGAAACCGGCGAGTCCTTCGAGCGCGCCTTCGCCAAGATCGTGCCGCCGAAGCATCGGCCGCTGAAGGAGCCGAAGCCAAAGCGCGGGCCGGGCGCTACTCCGGCTGACGACTAGAACCGAGGCCAACGCTCCATTCGGGTCTTACATGGTCCCGTCAGTCGCCGCCCTTCGCCAAGTATCGGTGCGGTCGCCCCGAAGAGTGTCCGCACGTTGCCTGACGTACCGCGTGTCTGCTTTCCACGCCGCCGCGCCAGCTGAGCTTACGCCCGCGAGCGCTCAATGGCGAGTGGGTACGGATTGTATTATATCGCCTAAACTTTACGAGACGGGACGCTTGGCAACGAACCGCCGCGGCCTTGCGTGCTCAGGCACGGCAGAAGTTTGCCAAGGCGTACGGGATATCAGCGAGAGATATGCAAGCTATCGTTCATCACAGCGACCCCCTCGAATACCGATTTCTGAATCCGAACGCTGATCCAAACAGGTTAGCCAACCTGTGGCCTTTAAGAGAAGAAGCCCACAACATCGCGAATCAGGCGTGGGCCGCATTTCGGAAATCACTCAATGGCCGGTGGCCAACTCGTGCCGAGGTGATGGAGTACAAGCTGCGTGTCGATAAGATGGTGGCGCCTTACCTTCGTCGGGCAGGCGTCGCGCGCTCCAACGTATCGCCGGGAGAAGGAGGTCCTCTGTGAGGCCTGACGTTCGGCCGACGAGGCGCAGTTGCCACGTATTCACCTTTTGTTCCTGGGCGCATGTTTGTGGTGCACCGTAGTCCAAGATGGCGGGAAAGCAGGCCGCCCCACGCCCAATCCCAGCCAGGGGGAGAGCAATGAGAGTCCCTGTGCACGAAGCCGCCCGCCAGCTCGAGGCCCGGGGAGTGTTGACGCGCTCCCATGGCGAGGGCGCCGACAAGGTTGTTGAGCATGTCCGTGACGTGCTCGGATGCGAGCTGCCGGCGGACCTGGTGGACTTTTACCGGGAGCGGATCGCCGGCGTCGGGGAGTTCGGCGCATGCGTTCCAGCTTGGAACGACCGTGGAGGCTGGCGAGGCTCCGACAGGTTCCTGACTGAGCTGTTGCACGCAGGCGCCGTGCCTCTGTTCCGGGATGGATGCGGCAATTTCTACGGCCTCGATCTGACGCCGGACGTGAGCGTGCCTGCGGTCTACTTCTTCAATCACGAGCGCGGGTTCGAGCAGCCGGAGGGGGCCGTCGGGTCTTCGCTCGGCGTCTTCCTGCTGCTGCTCGCCGACCACGACCGCGCCTATGTCGAGCAATGGCCATTTCGCTGGGAACTGAAGATCGATCCTGACCTCAATGACTGTCCGCGCGCTCCCGCGATGTGGATAGAGAGCTGACGCCGGCCGGAGAGTCGGAACGTCTTGCGTACGGGCCCGCGCGCGCCGATATTTGGGTCTGCATCCGCATCGGATGCGTTTGATGAGGTTCTGCTCCGATGAGCGACTTTGACCGCGGCCTTGCGCGCCCAGGGCGCGCCGGCACGGCCGACATGGCGGTGGACGAAGGGCTGCGCGCCTTCATGCTCGGCATCTACAACAAGATGATGCTCGGGCTGGC
>DATNPP010000012.1:0-4877 GCA_036703175.1 Oscillatoriaceae cyanobacterium | reverse complement strand
GCCCTGCCAGCCGAGACTGGCGAGGCCCTGGTTCACCTGGGCCTCCACTTCCTTGCGCCCCAGTCCGGCCTTCTCGCCGAAGGGCAACAGGCGCTGAACGAGCGCTTCGCGCGTGATTTCAATCATATTTGCCTCACCATCCCGAGAAGACCGAGCTGACCGCGTGGCCGATGCCCTTGGCGACGTCCTCGGCTCCGTGCACGACGCCCTTGCCGACGTCCACGGCCGTGTTCACGGCGCCCTTGCCGACGTCGACGGCCGCGCCGACCACGTTGCCGTGCGACAGGTCGCTGCCGGCCTTGACCACGCTGCTGACGCCGTCGTGCACCGCATCGCCGAGCGCCTGCACTTCATCCTTACCCGCATTGACGAAACCGCCCACGACGTCCTTGCCGGCCTGAATGAACGCCTTGCGGTCCTTGTAGATCGCGGTGCCCAGCAAAATCGCGCCGCCGGCGATCGCCAGCGGCGGAAACGCCGCGCCCGCGACCACCAGTCCGCCGCCGACCACCTCGGCGCCGCCCTCGATGGCCTGCTCCGGCTTGCCGTTCTTGATGCCGTCGTACAGGTCGAACCCGCCCTGAATCGCGGCGACCGCGCCGCCGGCGGGCCCCGCGACCTTGCTGATGCTTTCGAGCGCCGGAAGCGCGCCCGAAGCCAGGCCGGCCGACTTGAGCACGACGCCCGTGCCCTCGGCGATGCCGCCCACGGCGGCGGTGGTGCCCAGCGTGCCGGTGGTGGCCGCCTTGATGCTCTCCTCGTCGACCTTGCCGTGGATCAAATCCGAGATGCCGCCGACCGCTTCGTGGAACTGCGCAGGCAACGCCGCCACGCCGACGAGGCCGCCCGCGACGCCCGCGGCCTTGCCGAGCTTGGTGAGGTTGCCGAAGGGCTCTTCTGCTTCGGGGGCCGCTGTTTCCGGCGTCTGGGCCGGGCTTTCGCCGGCGGGGGCCTCGGCTGGAGCCTCGTTCTCGGGTGCCGCCTTCGGCGCTTCGCTCGGGCTCGCGCCCTCGGCGGGCACCGCAGTGGCCTCCGGCGCCGTGTTGCCGGGCTGCGCAGGCGTCTCGCCGGGCGTCGCATTGGCGTCCGTCGCCGGACTGGCGGTCTCCGTGGGACGCTCACCGGAAAGATCATCCGGCGGCGGGCCGTCGCCGATCGCCCCCGCTCCCTTGAGGGATGCCAGCCCCGTCTTCGCCTTGCCGAGCTGCTGCGAGAGGAACTCGCGCGTGGCCTTGTTGGCGCCGTCCTTGTCGTCTTTGAGGAAGGTCTCGATCTTGTGGGCCAGCCCGAGCGCACTTTCCGGATGGTGAAACATCATGTGGGCCGATTCGCTCGCGCCGAGCAGCGCTTCGAGCGCACCGGCCGCGCCCTGGACATCGGACATCACACCTCCGCCGGTCGGCCCCTCCTCGGGCGGCGGCGGTAGAGCTTGATCGCCGAGCGGGCCGGCGTGCGCGGACATCAAGGCCTCGCCGGCGGCCTGCGATCCGTCGCCGCCGATCGTCTGCGTTTGATGCTCGGCGGCTTGGGCCTGCGCCTGCGCCGCGATCGCCGCCTGGGCGGCTTGCTCGGCGGCTTGCGCGGCCTGCTGGGCGGCGAGGATTGCCGCCTGCTGGGACGCGAGGGCGGAACTGCTCGTGGTGTTCTCGATCGGCACGCACACCTCCGTGATCGGACCTACGGTTGCCAGGTAAAGGACTGTATACCCGCGCCCATGTCAAACGACACGCGAAGCGATTCCTTCGGCGCGTCCGCGCTATACTGCGTGCAGGAGGATCCGATGCCCACCGAACTCGTTCTGCGCGCCGCCGCCTACGCCGCCGCGGCGCACGCGCCTCAGCGCCGCAAGGGTCACCTCGACGAGCCCTACATCAACCACCCGCTGCGCGTCGCGCACGCGGCGAGCGAGGCGGGATTGTCCGACGAGGCGATCGCCGCCGCGCTGCTGCACGACGTCGTCGAGGACACGCCGCGCAGCCAGTCCGAGATCGAGGCGGCCTTTCCGCCGCGTACCGCGGAGCTCGTGCGGCTTTTGACCAAGTGGTGGCCGGACGACGCGTCGCAGGAAATCAAGGCCGAGGGCCAACCCGTTTACTACGGCGCGATTCTGCAAGACGCGGACGCGACGGCGCTCAAGCTCCTCGATCGCGCCGACAATCTGCGCGACATGGTGCGCATGCTGCCGCACAAACGGGACTGGGCCGCGCGCTATCTGCGCAAGACGCGCCGCGAAATCGCGCCGATTGCGGACGAATGCACCAACGCGCTCGCGCGCGAGCGTTATGCCGCCGCCGTGGACGCGCTGGACGCCGCGTTGTCCGCGCCGGGAAAGCCTCAGCTCTCGCGCGACCGGTAGCTCTGCGACCACTGCGTGAACCACACGCCGGGGCCCTTGGCGAGGCTCTCCTCGTCGAGCAGCACCACCTCGATGCCGAGCTCGTTGCTGAGATGCTCGCGCAGCGCCTCGCTCGCGACCGCGTTGTGGCCGCTGGTGACGAAGCAGTGGTCGAAGTGGCGCATCTTGCGGTACTCGGGCAGCACCTCCACCAGCGTGCCCGGCAGGACCTTCACCGAGAGAATGAAGTCCTTGTCCGAATAGAAATCCTCGAGCTGCTGGGACACCAGGCGCTCGAGCTCGCCGCCCACCACCCCGTGCTGCGCCGTGCGCTCCTCCGCGTGGAAAAGCACGATCTCGATGCCGTCGCCGTAGGCCTTGAGCATGTGGCTGATGACGGTGACGAGGCGGCTGCCGTGGGCGCCGGTGGTGCAAACGACGTACACCGGCAGCTCGGGCAGCTCGGCGAGGCCGCGGAAGCGCCCCAGGCCCAGCCGCAGATCCGGCAGCGCGACCATGCGGTCCTCGACCTTGCCGAGGCGGTAGTAGACCATCACGAGCAATACGGCGAGGAAGAGCTGCAGGCCCAGCGAACGGGCCTGTTGGGCCGTGATGAGCTGGGTGAGCTCGGCGACCAGGAGCAAACTGCCGCCGATCACGGGGGCGAACGGAATCATCTGTTTGCCCCATTTGAAGACCCAGTGACTGACCCAGGGCGCCCGCGCGACCTTGAGCGGCTGATGCAGCCGCAACAGCACGACGCCGATCGAGTAGCTGATCATGACGCCCAGAAACGCCATGCCGTAGATGCTGCCGAGTTGATCCACTTGCCCCGGGAAGGCGACCATCATGAGCAGACACAGGCTCATGAAAGGCAGCGCGACGAAGGGGAAGCCCTTGAGGAACGACACCTTGTCGTCCCACTGGTGCAACACGATCGCCGGCAAATTGCCTTGCTTGCCCATGGTGGTCATCAGACCGGTTGCGCCGGCGTAGGCGGTGTTGACGGCGGCGAAAAGCGTGAAGCACGCGTTCAGCACGAGCAGCACCATCAGCCAGTGGCCGCCTTCCACCACGGCCAGCCCGGAGAGGAACGCGTCCTTGTACTGGCCGATCTGCGCGTCGTTCAACAGCAGCATCACGAGGAACGCCGAGAAGGGGGCCGTGATGCTCACCAGCGCCACGATCGTCGTGTAGATCTTGCGAATCGACTTCTCCGTCGGCGCTTCGATTTCCTCGACGATTTGCGCGGCGGACTCGAAGCCCGTGATGCCCAAAAAGGCGCTCGCGAAGCCCAGAATCATCTGCTGTGGCCCGAGGCCGTGGAACGATCGCAGCAAGCGGCCCCAGTGCGCGCCGTGCGTGAGCGCGAGGTAGACGCCGAAGGCATCCATCAGAATCAACATGCTGAAGTGGAAGCAGGCGACCGCGAAGACGACCTTGGTGGATTCCTTGAGGCCGAGCAAATTGAGCGCGGCGAAGACCACCACCGGCGTCGCGGCGACCACGACCACCAGCCAGGTCGGCCAGCCGCCCCACAGCGACGACAGGTAGAGCGAGCCCGACAGGGCGCTCACCACGGCCGTCGCCAGGTAGGAGAGGATCGTCAAAGAGCCGACCACCAGCGCCGCGCGCCGGCCGATCGTCTGCAGCACCATCGTGTAGGCGCCGCCGTTGAGCGGGCTCACCGACGTGCCTTCCTGATACGTCAGCTTGAAGAACCACATGCACAGCACGACGAGCAGCACGAAGAACGGCGCCGCGAAACCGACGAGCGGATAGAGCACGCCCGAGCTGTAGAAAACCGAGGTGCCGATGTCGGCGCCGACCAATCCGGCGGCCATCCACCATGCGATCGTCGCGGCGTGGGGTTTGACCATCGCGACGTTTTGTTCGGACACCTAGTCGCCTCCCACCAGGGTTCGGCGCAGCTGATCCTCACGCCCCTTGAGCGTGATCGCGAAGACCTCGTCGCCCGGCTGCAACACGGTGTTGCCGTCCGGAATCAGCGCCTCGCCGCCGCGCCAGATCGCCGCGAGCAGCGAGTGTTCGGGCAAATCGAGCTTGCGCAGCGGCAGACCGATGACGGTGGCGTTGGGCGGCAAATCGACCTCGACCACGGACATGCGCTCGTGCCAGGTGAAGAGCGTCATCGTCTCGTGCGGAATGATCTCGTATTCGATCGCCCGTGAGACCATCGACGTCACGCTGATCGGCAAATCGACGCCGGCGGCGGCGAAGAGCTCCTCGTTGCGCGGATCGTTGACGCGCGCCAGCGTGCGCTTGACGCCGAAGAGGTGCTTGGCCATTTTGCAGATCACGTAGTTATCTTGATCGCGCCCGGCCACCGCCACGACGACGTCGGCCTTTTCGACGCCCGCACGCACCAGCAGATCGGGGTTCGCGCCGTCGCCCGCGATGACGGCGACTTCGGGAAACTCGTTGTAGACCATCTCGCAGACGCGGCGATCGCGCTCGATCAGCGTCACCTCGTGGTTCGCCGCGAGCAACGCGCGAATCAGGTGCAGACCGATCTTGCCGC
>DATNPP010000442.1:0-5490 GCA_036703175.1 Oscillatoriaceae cyanobacterium | reverse complement strand
CCTTGCCCCCTTAGTACAGATCGGCCAATAGCGCGGCGAGTTCTGCGAAGGAGTAGCTCTCCTCCGCAGGCAGGGTGCGTTCGAGCCGCGCACGAACGCGATCCTCGCGCCGCCGGTAAGCGTTGCAAGCACGGCAATAGCTGCCCTTTTGGTCGCTGGGCAAAAAACGCGCGCATTTTGCACAGCGCCTTCTATAACGCCTATCTGTGCGTCGGTACGGCAGGCCGCACTTCAGCGGATCGAGCCCGAACATCTTCAAATGGCGTGCTTCGGCCGTGTGTGAGAGTGACGATTGCATATGAGCCCCTTGTCGTATGCCTATACGGTGCCCGACAAACCATCGAGGGCCTGGTAAACCATCCCAAGGTTAGGAGTTGCCGACGGCCATTGATGGCGAATCCGCGCTGGATCGAGTGCGGCTACCCCTGCGGTAGCGGCCCTCGAGAGACGTTTCAGGAAGCCGGAATATCCATCGCCGGGGCCCCCAATCGTTATAGCGCGTTTGCGCGGTGCAAAACCTCTGCGTATTGGCGATCTTGGGGGCAGGCTTGTGTTGCCATTCGACTTGCACGACGCAGCTTAAAAAAGCGCAGAAGGCCGTGATAATGACTAGGAGGGGCGTTTGCCTCTGATCGATCGTTCTGCTGCGTCCACGGTATTGGAGGTCCTATGCAAGCTCCACACACAGCGTGTCGGGCCTGCCAAGGGCACGGCGAGATCGTCCGTGTCGTTTGGCGGGCCTGTTGCTTCGGTTGGCTGTGTGGCTGCGGCGGTAGGCTGTTGCCGGACACCGAGATCGTGCCCTGCCCGCTCGGTTGCGACGATACTAGAATGTTCGACACGCCATCGCTGCAGCCCGAAGATCCCTACGCCTGGTAACGCTTCCCCAACAGCCCCGCAGTGCTTACGACAGCCTGCGGGGCTTCTCATTGAAAGGAGTTCACTCATGCTCACAACCCACCTGCCGTCAACGCCTCACGACGAGGCGAATTGCCCCCGGCCATCGGAAATGGAACACGACGAGCCACCGACGTCCGACTTCGAGCTGTCGCGCGTGTGGCGTCGGATGAATCGCGAGCTCAACGCCGTTGACGACCTCAACCGCTACCTAGCCGAGGTGACGGCGCACGTGCGCTCGGCGATCGCGAAGCGCCAGGAGAAGGTCGATGATCTCCGCCAAATGGCACTCGCCTACCTCGAGGAGACCGGTCGCAACAAGATCCAGCTACCGGATCTCGGGACCGTCTACACGACCACGCGCCAACAGGTGCGCATCGACGAGACCAGCACGCTCGAATGGGCCGAGCGCGAGGGCGGCACCTTCGTCATCAGGAAACCCGTGCTGGACAAGGCGGCCATCAAGAAGCACCTGCTCGAGACCGGCGAGGTGATCCCCGGCGTCGAAGTGGAGAACGTCACGTCCGTCGCCTTCCGGTCGCGGTAAGCGCGGGGAGAATGACGCCGGCTGCGGCCGGCGCGATCACGCCCGGCTCCCCGGCGAAACCGTGGTTGCTCACGACACCCAGGAACCCGTTCGCGATGGCGAAGGGCACCGGCTCTGTGTAGATGAACACGGAAACATTGGTCCGAGGGCCAATTGATCCGGCGGGGTGTACGCGTTGACGTTATAGCCCGCCAGGCTCGAACCGAAGGAGGTAACCATGAAACAACCGATGAATCTTTCTGAGGCCGCCGACGCGTTGCGCTCCCCTTTTCCCGCAGGCGAGGAGCAATACCGCGCCGGTCCCTGCTGGGAAAGGGACGGCGAGCGCTACACCCGCCCGCTCGCGTTTATCGACGCCCGAGCGGTGTTCGAGCGGCTGGACGAGGTGGTCGGCCCCGATAACTGGAGCACACACCTCGAGCGACTCGCTCCCGGTGTCTACCTTTGCCGCCTGACAATCCTCGGCGTCACGCGCGCGGACGTCGGCATGGCGGGCGGCAGCGAAAGCGAGATCGAGAAGGCGGGGGCGAGCGACGCCGTCAAGCGGGCCGCCGTGCAGCACGGGATCGGCCGGTATCTCTATGGCTTGGAGCTGCCGCCCGTGAAGCTCGAGCGTCGAGGGTCGGACTGGGTTCTGCCCAAGGGGTGGAGGCCTTCGACACGCGCAGCGGCACAAGAACCCGAGCCCGCAACCAAGATCCTGAACTTGCCAAGCTCCTGCCTGGCCACCGGGCGGCAGATCGCCAAGATAAGCGCCGAGCTACGGCGCATTGGCTGGGACGAGGCGCACGGGCGCCAGTTTCTTGAAGAACACTTCGGCAAAAAGACGCGGCGCGAGTTGAGCGTGGCCGAAGCCAGCCGCTGCATCGACATGCTGGCGGAAAAGCCCGGCGCACACACCGGCAGTTCGTAAAGCCAGGCGCTGCGACTCGAGTGGAGATCCCATCCCTGCGAGCCATCCAATGCGGGTGGCTCGCGCTGCTTTTTCGAAAGGAGAAAAGCATGCCGCAAACCACTATCACCAACCTCGACCAGGTGCTCAAGCTCTCTCGGCAGCGCCAAGACGCGCTGCAGCCATTCGATCTGACGGATCAAATGCCCATGTACGAGTTTCGCTGGCCGGACGGCCAAGCCCCCACGATGGTCCGACTCACTCAGGACCGGGTACTGTCGCTGTCCCCGCGCGCAGAAGGCCAGCTATTGCAGCGGCTCGGCGTCCCGGCGCAGTTCTTCCGCAAGCTGCCCACGAACCTGCGCTGGGCGGTCGGCAACCACTTCGTCCAGAACGGCGGCTTCGAGCGCAACGCCCTGCTCCGCACGGTGCGCGGCACCACCGTGCGCGCGCTGCTCACCGAGACCTATACGCCGCTCGACGACGTGCCGGTCCTCGAAATGTTGGCGGACGTCATCGGCGACGACGATCTGCGGATCGAGGCACTGAGCTTCGAGGACGACTTTACGCACCTGAGGATCGTCTTCCCACGCCGCATGACCGAGGTGCGCAAGGGCGATGTCGTGATGACCGGGCTCAACGTGACGAACTCGGAGACCGGCTGCCGCGCCGTGCATATCGACGCCTTGGTCTACCGACTGGTGTGCAGCAACGGGCTCGTGCGCGCCGAAAGCAACGGACGCACCACCCTGCGGCACGTGGGTCAGGCCGAGCGGCTCAAGGATGCCATGGCGATCGCCATCCGCGACGCCAAGGAGAACGCACACCGCTTGGTCGAGCAGTTCAAGGCGACCATCGAGCATAAGCTCACGGAGCCGCAAGCGTTGCTCGAGCGGTTCGCGCAGGACGCTCAGCTCAGCCGCGACCAACTTCAGGCGGCCCTGGCGGCCTACGCGCTCGAGCCTGACCCGACCGGATTCGGAGTCGTCAACGCGGTCACGCGCGCCGCGCAGTTCGAGTCGAGCTTCAAGGCGCGTTACCAAATGGAGCGGCAGGGAGCCGCCCTTCTCGCGCGCCTCAACTGATTGCCCTCGTCCCGGCCCACGCCCACGCGGCGTGGGCCACTGCCAGGAAGGATTTCTCACAAATGAACCGCAGGATTCTACTCTTGATTGCCGCGATCGTCATGGAAGCGGCCAAATGTCTGCTGGATGTCTGGGGCGAGGCGGGAGAAGCACCCTGGTGATCTCGTTCGACCCGATCGCCCGCGAGGTAGTCATCGACTTCGAGGACGGCGGCTTCCCTTTGTCACTGTGCGCCGAGCGTGTCACTGTGAAGCACTACGGCGACGAAGGGATCCTCTTCGCCGAGTTGACAGCCGCCGACGCGGCCACCGTGGGCCACATCTCGCTGCCTGGGCTGGCTCCCGTCGTGCTGAGTCTTGAGGCGCTAGGCGGCAGGTGCTGGCGTGTCACGCTCCCTGGCGTGGTCTGAGCGGCGAAAGGGCGCTGTGAGCTCGATGATAATGCTTGAGAAGCTCACGGCGCCCGGTGGCTTCAGCTTGCCTTTCTCAATGTGGCGTTCGACGAGCGAGTTCATTGGCGTAGTGCAACAGCTCTTGCCTTTCGTTCGGGGCGAGGTCACGGAAACAGACCATCAACGCACGTTCATCCTCGGCGCTCTCTGCGCCGGGGATCGCATAGCCGGCCCTCACGAGCAGATCGGTGAAGTCGAGGTCGTAGCCCTTGGCGATCTTCAACATCGCCTGAAGGCTCGGAACGACGGGGTTCCCAGTATGTGAGTCGACGCCGGCCTCGTAGTCGAGGAGACGGCTGTGGACCATGCCCAAGACGCGCGCCGCCTGCCGTGCACTGAGACCACGCAACGCGTGTGTTTGATAGAGGAAGTTGCCGAACGCTTCGGCGGTACGCCTATTTGCTACCACCCAAGCATATGAGTATCCCCCGGTCGCAAATGCGTCCAATTGAGGTATAAGACGGCTTGCTCTTAGCCAATAGAACGTGCGCGCCGTTAGTGGAACCTCAACCCCTCGTATGGCCCATCGCGCCTCATTATTACGACGGGCTTCCAGGCCAAGGCGCCCCTAGATTGATAGAACAACGCAGCTCACCTTCAATAGGAGAAGCTCATGTCCACTCCCACGAATCCTCCCGAAGGCACCCCCCGGCGTCCAAAAAGCCAGACAAGACGCCTGCCTCCGCCGACGAAGACTGTTCCGATGTGGGGCATCATTGCATTGCATTGCGCAACGGTCATCATCGCGAGCTCAGCCGGGTTCGCCGCTGGCATGAGCTCCAGCAGGCGAACCGCAGATGATGTGAGCCAGCTACAGGGCCAAGTGAAAGATCTGCAAACAAAAGTGGATCTACTTGTTTCGTTCGCGGGCAGGTCGATTCCACAGGATAAGCTTACGCAATTGACGCAGAATGTATTGGACTTGCCTAATTTTCGCGTGGTGAGGCAGTTCCTTGAAGCGAAAACTGTTGACGAGCGCCTGGAGTACGTTCGTAATCCGGACCTTGTTGCTCCGTTGATGAGGAAGTTTTACGGAAACAAAGTCCTTGGTGTCGACATGGAAAAGACGATCTTTAAGACTGATGACTATACGTCAGAAGACATTGCGAAACTGCGAGACACCAAGCCCGGTGAGCAGTTTGCTTGGAGGGTGCGTGTCAAGCACAAAGGCGCCAAAGACTGGACGGAGATGTGGGTCGTGCGCGATCGCGACGGGAAGTTCAAGATCGACTGGGAAAGCTCAATGCCGTATAACCCCATGTCTACGTCGGAGATCAAACTCAATCCTCCTAGCGCCCCAATAGAATTGCGCGTCTACATCGAGATAGATCCAGATTTGATTGATGATGCATGGGATGCTGCTTATAAGCATGGTGTAACGAAGGAAAATTACTTTCCAGTACAGTTTTCCACGCCAGGTGATTATTCACACATCTTGGGATATGTGAAAAAGGGATCCAAGGAAGCAGAGGAACTCTACAACGAGGTGCGCGATGGTGACGGCAGCAGCCCGGCACTCATCACGATAAACGAAATTTATCAAGACGACTCGGATA
Organism: Oscillatoriaceae cyanobacterium; assembly: GCA_036703175.1. Lineage (GTDB taxonomy): Bacteria > Cyanobacteriota > Sericytochromatia > S15B-MN24 > JAQBPE01 > DATNPP01. The sequence goes on along the minus strand of DATNPP010000442.1, from coordinate 62 downwards.
CCTTCGCGATTATCAATGAGGTAAACAACGGCAAGGCCTGGCTTGACTGGTAAGGCCATGAC
>DATNPP010000433.1:0-5862 GCA_036703175.1 Oscillatoriaceae cyanobacterium | reverse complement strand
CCCAGCCGAAGCCCCTGAACAGGGCTTCGGCGTCCCTCCCCCCCACCGAGGGGAGGGGGCGCCTGGTTACTGATCGACCATGCCCGGGGCCTGGCCGTTGCCCTGGGTCTGCAGGCCGTTCATCACCTGGGTGATGTCCGTGACCTGGTAGCCCGAGGGCACGGAGAAGGCCGACGCCGGCAAATTCACCGACAGGCTCAAATGCTGCACGACGTAGCTGAACGCCGGCTTACTGCCCTCGAAGTACTCGAAGCGCAGCGGAATGTCGTACTTGTCCGACAGCCAGAGCCGGAAGTGGCCGTCCTTGCCCTTGTGGTCCAGCACCGTCACGGGCTGGCCCGCCACGGTGTCGTGGCCCATGTTCGTCGCGTGGGCGCGGAAGGTGTTGCCGAACTCGCTGAGCTTGAAGCTGCTGATCTTCTGCAGCGAAGGATTGCTCGTGACCGACTCCAGCGAGCTCGCGTCGAGCATCATGGCCTGCTTCTCGGTGGGGTTGAGCAACGTGATCGTCTTGCCGCCTTCATGGGCCAGCACGACCGAGAACGCCGAGCTGCTGTTCGCGCCCACGGGCGTGTCCATCACCAGGCGAATCTTGCCTTGATCGTAGTAGAGCGTGTTGGGAACGTTGGTGGCCTTCCCGTCCTGATACGACACGGCGAGGCCCTGCGAGGTGAATTCGGAAGGCGTGGCGAACGCGGGCGCGGCGTAGGCCGCGGCACCGACGACCAGCGCCGTGGCGGTCAGAGTGCGTAGAAACATGCGGGAAATCCTCCTTCTTATCTGGATCCAGTTTACCAGTCTTTGGTCTGGTTCAAGTCGTTCAGCGCGCTCTGGAATGGGTTCTGCTGCGTGTTCCGCGTCTGATCCGTCGATTGATTTTGGCCGGCCTGCGCCAGGCGTTGGCGCTCGTCGGCCTGGAGGGCCTTGAGTACCGCATCCACCTCGGCGGGCGTGGGCAACTTGCCCATCGGCGGCGGTTGGTAGCTCTGTTGCTGGCCGTAGGCCGTCGCGCCGGTATTCTGCCCCTGGCCCTGGCCTTGCCCCTTTCCCTGGCCGCTTTGTTGTTGCTGTTGCTTCTTCGCCTGTTGCAAGCGGCGGCGCGCCACTTCGAGGTTGTGGCGGGCGTCGGCGTCTTTCGGATTGTCCTGCAGCACACGCTCGTACTCGGTAATCGCGCGCTCGTATCCTTTTAGATCGCCCGTCGTCTCGGCGTAGCGGAACAAGGCGTTGCCGAGGTTGTAACCGATCATCGGCCGTTGCTCCGGCGGCGCCAGCTCCCAGGCGTGCTCGAAAGTATTGATCGATTGCTGGTAGCGCTTGAGCTGGTAGAGCGCCTCGCCCTCGTTGTAGAAGAGGCGGTAGTTGCGGGGATCCATGCGCTCGGCGCTCTGAAGCAGCGTCTCGGCGCGCTGGTAGTCGCCTTGAGAATAGGCTTTGCCGGCCTCGCGATTCGGCAGCCAGCTGGGCAGAAAGCTCCAGGCGGTCTGCGAGAGGCCCAGCGCCAGGATCATCACGCCGACGGCCGGGCGGCGCAGCGGTCCCAGATGCGCGCGCAGATGGTCGGCGAAGCGCACCTCGGGGCGCGGGCGACCCCACAGGCCCCAGAACGTCTCGATCAGCAGCAGCAACAACGCGACGCCGAGCGGAATCTGGAACAACTCGAAGCCCTGCCGCGTGGGGCTCGCCTGCACCGCGTTGCCGGACAGGCGCGCCTCGAGGGCCGCCTCGGCGCCCGGAGCGTCGGCGCGCCAATACAGCCCGCCCGTATCGCCCGCGAGGCGTTTCAACAAATCCGAATGCAGCTGGCTCACGACCTTGTCGCCGTGCCAGGTGAGATAGCTCGGATTGCCCCACAGATCCGGCGGACCCGGCACGTAGCCGCCATCGCGGCTGCCGAGGCCGAGCGCGTCGATCTCGATGTGGTGATTGCGCAACTCGCCTGACATCTCGTTGGCGTTGCCCTGCAACTCCTCGCCGTCCGTCACCAACAGGATCACCTGGCGGCCCGGATGGATGAAAAGGCCCTCGGCCGTGTGCAGCGCGGACTCGATGTTGGTGCCGCGGCCGAACTGCGCCCCCGGCGCCGCGCCCGCGAGCAGCGTGTCGACCGCGCTCGCGTCGACCGTCAGGGGCACGAGGGCCTGGCCCTGGCCGGCGAAGCCGACCACGCCGACGCGCCAGCCCGCGAGGTGCGGTAGCAGATTGCTCAACAGGCCCTTGGCCGTTTCGAGGCGGCTCGCTCCGCCGACGTCGCGCGTCAGCATGCTCTTGGAGAGATCCAGCGCCACCACCAAACTGTCGCCCTGATTGGCGATCGCCTGCTCCCCCGTGAGGCCCATGCGCGGCTCGGCGAGGGCCACGATGCCGCAGGCGAGCGCGGCCAGCAACAACCAGCCGCGCACCGAGCGCTGCCGGAGCTGCGGATGGCGATCCATCTTGGCGAGCGCCGGCTCCTGCGCGTACGCGGCGAGCGCGCGGGCCATGCGCTGCACGCGCTGCCAATCCATCAAGGCCAGCATCGGCAGCAACAGGAGCGCGAAGAGCCACGCGGGCTGGGCGAAGTTGAACATCACGCCTCCTAAGCCGCTTCGAGCACGGCGAAGCGCCGCGAGAGCAGAAACTCGACCAGCAGCAGCAACAGGCCCAGGATCAGATAGGGCTGGTAGCGCTCCTCGTAGATCACGTGGCGCTTGACCTCGTAGGGCGACTTCTCCATGTGGTTGATTTCGTCGTAGATCTGGCGCAGGGCCTGGACATCCGTGGCGCGGTAGTACCGGCCGCCCGTGATGGCCGCGATCTCCTGCAGCGGCTTCTCGGCGATCTGCGGCAGCACCAGCGCCCCGTCCGCGTCACGCAGATAGACCTTCTGGCCGAAGGCGTTGAGAATCGGAATCGGCGCGCCGCCGGGGCGGCCGACGGCGATCGTATGAATGCGCACGCCCTCGACGCGCGCCATCTCGGCTGCCTTGATCGGATCGAGATAGCCCGAGTTGTTCTCGCCGTCCGTAAAGAGGATGATCACGCGGCCCTTGATGTTCGGCTCGTGCAGGCGATACAGGCAGGTGCCGATCGCGTCCCCGATCGCCGTGCCGTCTTGCGAGACAGTGTCGAAGTCCACGCGTCGCAGCGTGTCGCGCAGCATCTCGTGATCCGTCGTCAGCGGCACGAGCGTGTTGGCGCGGCCCGCGAAGACCACCAAGCCGATGCGGTTGCCGGGCGTCTTTTGAATGAAGTCGTCGATGACCTGCTTGGCGGCGACCAGGCGGTTCTGCGGCTGGAAATCCTCCGCGCGCATCGAGCCCGAAAGATCCAGCGCGAGCATGATGTCCACGCCGCGCTGCGTCTGCTCTTCCCAGACGCGGCCCCATTGCGGGCGCGCGAGCGCGACGACGATCAGGGCGATCGCCCCCAACCGCAGCGCGAACAAGCCGGTGGTGGCCCAGCGCGCCAGCGGCGACTGCAAGCCGCGCACGATCCGCAGCGTGCTCAACGGCAATCCGCGTCGAAAGCGGCGCAGGGCCCAGGCCAACAGCGCGAGCAGCGGCACGAGCACGAGCAATCCCAACAGCTCGGGATTAGCCCACGACATCGCGCACCTCCTCGGCGTCGTCCTCGTCGGGCGTCGCGGCGTCGCCGAGCTGTTCGACGAGGTGGTAGGCCGTTTGCAGTCGCAGCTCCATCTCGGCGCGGGTCGGCTGCTCGTCGGCGAACTTGGCGAGGTCGCACTGGGGCAAGAAGTTCGCGAGCATCGTCTGGACCGCTTGATCCACGCCCTTTGCCTCGAGCGCGGCGAGCAACTCGGTGGTGGTGAGGCGGCTGCCCGGCAGATCGTAGAGCTGACCGACGAAGGTGCGCACGATCGCGCTGAGGCGGCCGTGGAAGTCGCGCACGCGCTGCTGCTCGATCAAGCGGGAGGCCTTGAGGGCGTCGAGTTGCGCGCGCACCGAGCGCGCGGGGGCGGTCGGCGCGATGAAGACGTCGCTCTCGAGCTTCGGCTTGGCCGGCCGGTTCAGCCACCAGGCGATCGCCCACGCCACGAGCAGGACGGCGATCGCGCAGGCCACGATCAGCTTCCAGTTCGGCGAGAAAAAGACGTACGGTTTCAGGCCGCGAATGTCGTCCAAGCAAGCCCTCCGGGGATTTCAGGCTGCGTCATTCTAGCATGGCGACGCGCCCCGCCTCATCCTAAGACGACCTTTCGGGTCGTTGGGTTCTGACGACTTGTAAAGCGGCCATCCGCAAGCGAGGGGGCCGCCTGCGGCGGATATTCCTCGGCAAGTTTGCGATCATGATCACAACATTTTTGCAGGCAATCAGGTAACATAATGGCTGATATCCACGTGAGAGAGGGGAACGTCCCAATGACCCACGACCATCTGCAGAGCGCCGAAGCCTCCCACGAGGAGCCGTTCAGCAAGCTGCGCGCGGCTTTGAGCGGCGAGGGCGCCCAGACGCCCGAGATCGTCGCGATCTTCCAGCAGATCAAGAACCTGCGCGAGAGCGATCGTTCGCTGCGCTCGATCCGCCGCAATCTGGACCTCGACAACATGCCGGTGATCGATCCCGAGAGCAACGAGAGCGACGATGGGGCGGTGCCGTCGAACGAGCTCGCGATCCTGCTCGATTCCTTCCTGGCGCTCAAGCGCGAGAAAGAAGCGCTCTCGGATCGCCTGGTGCAGATGATCTCGGCGGCCGATCGCCTGGAAGCCAAGGTCAACCAACTCACGGAGATGGTCGAACGCCAAAGCGGACAATCGACCTAAATCCCGCGAGGCCCCGCAAGGGGCCTTTTTGCTGGGTATAAGCATCGTGAACCCGCTTTGGAGGCTTGAGATGAAACACCTGTTGTTGGCCCTTTCCCTGGTTGTGGCGCTGCCGATGGTGCCCGCCTTCGCCGATCCCGATCCCGCGTTGCAGCAGCATCTGGATTCCGCCAAACAGGCGATGACGAACGCCGATTACGAGCAGGCGATCGACGAGCTGCAAGAGGCCCAGGACGCCTCGCCGGCCGATGCGGACATCGGCAAGCTGCTGCAGAACGCCAAGCAGAAGGACTGCGCCCAGTACGTCCAGCAAGGGCAAGAAGCGCTGGACGCCAAAAATTACGACGACGCGCTGAACGACTTCGGCAACGCGCTGCAGGTGCTGCCGGACGATGCGGCGGCGCTCGCCGGCCAGAAGGCGGCGCAGAACTGGCCGCACGCCGAGGCTTACGTCAAGGCGGCGCTGGATTACCAGGCCAAGGGGAACTTCACCTATGCCGTCGCATACCTGCAACGCGCCTACGACCTGGTGAAGGATCCGTCGATCGCCAAGCTGCTTTCGGCCGCCAAGGCGCAGCAGGCGAAGAAGGGCCATAAATAGGGCCTTCGGCCGGTTCCACGACCGCGACGGCGCCTCTTGACCCTACGCGGGCGATGTGGCACAATGGCTTCCACGCTCAGGTGGCGGAATTGGCAGACGCGCACGTTTGAGGGGCGTGTGGGAAACCGTATGGGTTCAAGTCCCATCCTGAGCACTCAACCCCCCGGTTCGCCGGGGGGTCTTTTTTGTCCCTCGGTTCCCGCTTGCATGGCGCGTTCGGCGGCTCTAGGATGGTTCTGGGCCCTTCGGCCCGCCTGGAGGCGGCATGGACTACTTCTTTTGGGACGAGATCTTCGGCGCGCGCCAGAATTTGGTCGATGCCCTCCTCGAGGAGCCGGGGCAACCAGAGGATCCGGAGCGGATCTCGGTGATCATCGCGTACGTGGAGAGCTTCCAGAGCCCCCAGAACGGCTAACAGAGCCGCATCACGCGCGCCCCTCCCCCTGGCGAGGGGGAGGGATGTTTGGAGCCCCGTCCAGGGGCGAAAACGGGGTGGGG
>DATNPP010000429.1:0-8922 GCA_036703175.1 Oscillatoriaceae cyanobacterium | reverse complement strand
AGGCCGGACCCGCCTATGGCCCGCGGCATTCATCCTCGACTGCCGGAATGTACGGTGATAGAAAAGGGTCGCGGGCCTGTTTGACCTCGCCACGGGCCATGACGTATGCGACGAACTCGTTGTCGTAGCCGTCCTGGAAGCTCTCGTCGTCGTGGATGTAGAGCAAGCCGTATGATCCTGGTGCGACGCGTGAAATCTCACGAAATAGCCGAACCGGATCGTCTTCGGTCTGCGGGGCATGATTTGTAAATCCAAACACGCTTAAATGCCATGCGGTATTGTGGTACTCAAGCGAAGGGCTCCCGAATGGCCATTCGCTCGGGAAGATGTTCCTCTTTATTTCCTCCGCGAGACGATTTAGCTCTTCCAGCTCCGTGTCTTCACAGGTATATGCCAAGCGTATCGTTGCCCAGCCATGATGCTCAACCACTTGTGCCCTCCCGAAGTAGATTGGCGCCATTGCCGTGCCGTCTCGACGGTGCTGGGGATAATGCTTGCCATATTCGCTGAGTCTGATCCGACGCGGACCCAGTTCAGCGATGGAGTACGAGCAAGTGTCGCTTCAATTCCACGTAGCTGGATGCGGCAAAGCTCTCGACAAGTTGAGCAAGGTATTTGTCGACGATCTCGAAGAGTTCTTGGTTCCGCAGGTTGCCTGCCGAAATCACCAGCAGCTTGTATGGCTGACCTCGCCGCAGAAAGGTATCCACAAAGTCGGCGTCTTTCGTGATGACGATGCGTTGCTGTTCAATGGAGAGGCGATTGATTTCGCGATCCGGTGTCGCATTCCCAAGCGGCAGCTCTGAAGTGTGGATGGCGTCGTGGCCGGCCTCCCGGAGTCGCTGGGCCAGGCGGGCCGGCAACTGAGCATCTACCAGCCAGCGAATCATTCCTCAAGTCGCACGATTTGTTTGACCTGCGCGAGTTTCGCGGCATACACAAGGGCAGCTTGAATGTCAGCCTGCTCCAAGTCCGGGTAATCCGCGAGGATCTCGTCGTAGGTCATACCGGAGCCCAGTAGGTCGAGTAGCCAATCGACCGGATAGCGCAATCCGCGCAATATCGGTTTTCCATGACAGATCTCCGGATCGGTTGTGATCCGGCTGAGCAGTGCTTCGGGAGTCTTTTCTGTCGCCATCTGCGAAACCTTTCCGCGTCACCGCCGCTCGCACGTGAGCCAGGTTCTTTGTACCTCAAATTCCATACGGCGGGCAGCAGTTCCGAGCACGACTTCCATTGATGTTAGTACAAGTTCGGTCGAGCTCAAACAGGCTGAACTCGCTAAGGCGCCCGTCGTAACGTGGCAGATCGCTCCTTCGCGAAATCTACGAAATTAGCGAAGCCGACTGACTAACAAAATAGCCTTGTCTCCGATCCCGGAAGACAAGGCTACGAGAGAGCGCGCTCAGCAGGACTTGAACCTGCGACCTTCTGATTCGTAGTCAGACGCTCTATCCAACTGAGCTATGAGCGCAAGAGCGGAGAGGGCGGGATTCGAACCCGCGATACCGGTTTAAGCCGGTATAACTTCTTAGCAGGAAGCCGCTTTCGACCTACTCAGCCACCTCTCCACGCGAAGTTCGGAGTTTATCGTAGCATAGCGCCCTGGTGGGGTCAAGCATAGGGCGATCGGCCCCGAGAACGCGCCTTATGCGCCTTCCTTGACGCCTCTCGCCTGGAGGGCTACCATGGGGACCCATTTTTTACCGACCCCTACGGAGGTTTTTCCATGTCCAAGCCCATCGCCGTCACCGACAACAGCTTCGAGCAAGAGGTTCTCGGTGCCAAGACGCCTGTCCTCGTGGATTTCTGGGCCACGTGGTGCGGTCCGTGCCGCATGATCGCCCCGATTCTCGAGGAGATCGCGACTGAGCAAGACGGCAAGCTGACGATCGCCAAGGTCGACGTGGACGCGAACGCCCAAGTCGCGCAGAAATACAGCGTGATGAGCATCCCGACGCTCATCCTCTTCAAGGACGGCCAACCCGCCGAGCGGCTGGTCGGCTATATGTCCAAAGAGCAGCTGATGGCCAAGCTCCAGCCGTCGCTGGGCTAACCATCGCTCGACGCAGCGCCCCGCAAGGGGCGCTTTTTTCATGGCTTCACGGACTTCGCGAAGCGCCAGTCCTCCGCGTTCCACCAGAAGTTGTGATCCGGCAACGGATTCCAGCCCGCCAGATCCCCCTCGCAAGCACTGCCCTGGCCGCCGTAGCACACCGGCAACACCGGCAGCCGCTCGGACCAGATCTGCTCCAAGCGATCCGCCAGCAACGCGCGCCGCTCGGGATAGAGCGTGCTCTGGAAGCGCGTGTAGAGGGTCATCACCTCGGACGTGTACAGGCCGTGCGGATGGTTCACGTCGTAAAAGCCGTTCTGCGTGGGGAAGTTCCAGAACTTGCTCGTGTAGTCGCTCTGCACGCGCTCGCCGAACAACAAGCCGCCGTGCCGACCGCTGCCGTACAAATGGTTGAAGCGCCCATTGATGTAGACCGGCTGCGTCTCGACGCCGACGGCGGCGAGCTCGGCGCGGATCTCGTCGCAGGCCGCGGCGTACGCATTCCCCGTCGGCACCTTCTCACAGGAGAACGTGAGACGCAGCGGCAGCACGCCGGCCTTCGACAAGATGGCCTTCGCGCGGCCGGGATCGTAGGCGTAGCGCTGCAACAGTGGACCGGCCGGCAAGCGGTAGCTGTCCGCCGGAATCCCGTATCGCCCCGCCAGAATGTGGGCGATCCGCCCGCGATCGAGCGCCATCAGCAGAGCGTGGCGCACGTCCTCTCGCGCCAGGGCCGGCACCGAGAGATCCGGTTGCAACAGATAGAGCTCGTTGGAAGGGCCTTCATCGGTCGCGACGCCCGGCGTTCCTTCGAGCCTGGTGGTCGTCTTGATGCTGAGATCCGGCAGCAGATCGACTTGATGCGCCAGGAACTCGGGTTTCGGAAAGCGCTTGTCCTGCTTGACGATCAGATGCTCGATGGCGGGCGTGCGCCCGGCGAAGTATGGATTGCGCCGGAACACCGCCTCCTTGTGGGCCGTGAAGTATTCGAGCACGTACGGACCGTCCCCGGGCGGCGGATCCTTCTTGATGCGCTCGGTCACCGCGTCCAGGCCCTTCTTCTCGTACAGCGCCTCGAGCGCCGCACGCGGGTAGACGTCGAAGGCCTCCAGGTTTTGTTCTTCGCGTCCGTCGAAGCTCACGTCCACGACGCCGCCCGGCTCGATATGAATGTTGCGGACGTCCGGGTTCTCGGTCATCCTGACGCTGAACGCCAGGTCCTCAGGCGTGATCGCCGAGCCGTCGCTCCATCTCAGGCCCGGACGCAGCGGCCAGCGCACCACCATGCCGCCGTCGGGCGTGAAGCGCACGTATTCGTTGGTGAAATCCGGCACGACGCGCACCAGATGAGGAATCTTCTCGCCGTGAGCCCCGATCGTATAGAGGCCGCGCCGCAACAGGCCGGCCCGCAGATCGTACACGTCGAGGTTCGGCAGCATCAAGACATCCGCCACCAGCTGGTTGCGCGTGCTCACGTAGGGCTTGGGCGGCGCCACCGCGGCGATCGCCGCCTCGGCCGGATGGCTCACGTTCCAGAGCGTCGAGCCGATGCCCAGCGCCATGAACACGAACACGCCGATCGCCACGCCCCGATCCACGCGCTTCACGCGCTCCGGATGCTCCTTGTGAAAGTGGTTGGCCGCGACCACCACCACGAGCGTGACGAGAATCAGCGCGTAGCTCCACAGAAAGAACTTGTCCGCCACCACGAGGTAAGGCACGTCCGGCAGGCTGTCCGATTGCGAGACGTGAAAGGCCACGCACGAGAGCAGGGCCGTCACGACCATCGCCGAGCGCACCTCGACCTCCTCGGACTGCACGAACAGGGCCAGCACGGCCATCGTGACGATGATCGCGAGCGGAATCAGGAACTTGATGGCGTAGGAGGCGATCGGCCGGCTCAAATCGAGCACGAAGGACACGGCGCCCGGCTTGCGGGGCTGCCCCTCGTCCGTGATCGAGCCGAGATCCGAGGAATAGTCGTGCGCCGCGACGCCGGCCTTGAAATAGGGCTCGTAGATCCAGCCCGTGATCGAGAAGTGGTGCGCCATGCCGCTCTCGACGAGGTCCGGGGCGATCGTGTCCGGGCTGTCGGCCGGCAACTCGACGTCGATCGTCAGCTTCTGGCGATCGAAGGGGAACATCTGCAGCGGAAAGGTGCCGCGAAACGTGCCCTGTACGCGCCAGCGCGCGCTGTGCCAGTCTCCGTCGGACTCGGTCGCGAGCAGGTTCTGATTGTTGACGATGCAGTTCGAGAGATCGAGCTGCGGCGTCGCCGAGGCGCCACGCCACTTGCACCAGAGGAACAGGTCGGCGTTGAACTGCCCCTCTTTGAGGTCGAAGTTCGAGACGTCGTTGAGGTACACGCCCACATAGAGATGCCGGGAAGCGTGGGGCGCGGCGTGGGCGGTCGGCGCGGCCATGGCCAAAGAAGAGAGGCCCAACCAGGCGAGCGCGACGAACAGCAGGGCGAGAAGTCGCAATCGCAAGGGCGGGCCTCCGAGCCGATGAATCAGTCGGCCATGGCCAACCGGATGTGCTTCCGTACTGAGAGCATGCTTCCCAGAGCACCGATGACCATACCCACCGCCGCCATCGCGATGAAGATCTGGGCCACCGTGAAGTAATCCGGCTGAATCTGAATGAACGGGAAGAGCTGCTGCCACTTGTCCGTCATGAAGTAGCGCCAGCCCACCAGCACGCCGCCCGTCAGCAGCGCCCCGAAGAAGCCGAGCAGCATGCCTTCGAGCAGGAACGGCCAGGCGATGAACGAATTCGACGCGCCCACCAGGTGCATGATCTCGATCTCACGCCGGCGCGACATGACCGCCAGGCGAATCGTGTTCATGATGACGGCCAGCGTCGCGAGGCCCAGCAAGCCGCTGATGGCCAATCCGCCCGTGCGGATGAATGCCGTGAACTGGGCGAGCTTCTGCAGCAAGTCCTTGCCGTAGCTGATGTCCTCGACGCCTTGCAGCTTCTGGATCGAAGCGGCCGTGTCGTCGGTCTGCGTGGAATCCTTCACCTGCACGCGCAGTGAATTCGGCAGCGGGTTCGTCGTCAGCAGATTGTCCATGGTCATCTTGGTCTTCATGTCCATCTGCATCTGGCTCCAGGCCTGGTCCTTCGAGATGTAGTCCACCTGGGCCACGTTCGGCAGCTGCTGAATCTCGGCCTCGACGCCCTTGGGATCCGCGTCGTCGTTCAAAAACGCCACGATCGGGACCCGGCCGCCCATTTGCAGGCTGATGTCCGTCAGATCCTGGACCATCAGCCAGGCGCCGCCCAGAATCGACAAACTGACGGCCATCGTCATCACGACGAGCCAGCTCATGAAGCCGGAACGGCCGATGCTCGAGAGCGCCTCTTGCGCCACGAACTCGCAGATTCGGAAGAATTGCTTAATTGACTCCAACGGAATACACCCCCCGGGCCTGGTCTTGCACCAGCTTGCCACCATCGATGGTGAGCACGCGACGGCGCATGTTGTCGACGATCAGCTTGTTGTGGGTCGACACGACGACCGTCGTGCCGTGCAGATTGATCTTGGTTAAAAGCCGCATGATTTCCCAGGACGTCTCGGGGTCCAGATTGCCCGTCGGCTCGTCGGCCAGCAGCAGCGGCGGCGTGTTGACGATCGCGCGGGCCAGACACGCCCGTTGCTGTTGGCCGCCCGAGAGCTCGCCCGGCAGCGCGTCGGCCATGTCGCGCAAACCGACGAGGTCCAGGCTCGAGCGCACGCGGCGATGGATCTCGTCGCGGCCCGTGCCGATGATCTTGAGCGCGAAGGCGACGTTCTCGTAGATGGTCCGCTCGGAGAGCAGCTTGTAGTCCTGGAACACCACGCCGATGCGCTGGCGCAGCGCGGGCAGATTGCGCATCGAGAGGCGGCTGATGTCCACGCCGCTGATCAGCACCTGGCCGGTGGTGGGCACCTCGGCGCGGTACAGCAGCTTCATGAGCGTCGACTTGCCGGCGCCGGACGGGCCGACGATGAAGACGAACTCGCCCTGCTTGACCTCGAGATTGAGGCCGGCGAGCGCGCGGACGCCGTTGGGATAGACTTTGGTGACTTGTTTGATGCTGATCATGTCGGGCCTCCGGGTTGCCGCTCGCCGCGCGTGAGCACTTCGCTCACGAAGCGCGGCAGAGTGGACTGCATGCGCTGAAATCGCCATGGCTCCTGCATCAAGCGGAAGAGCCACTCGAGGTGAAGTTTCTGAAAAACGGCGGGCGCCCGCTTGACCGTGCCCGCGAAAACGTCGAAGCTGCCGCCCACGCCCATCGCGACGCTCACGCCGAGCGCGCTTTGATGGCGGGCGATCCATTTCTCTTGCCGCGGCACGCCGAGCGCCACGAGCAGAATGTCCGTTTGCGCCGCGCGCACCGTTTCGATCACGGCTTGCTCGTCGTCGGCGTTGAAGTAGCCGTCGCGCGCGCCGGCGACGCACAATCCCGGATAGCGTGCGCAGAGCGTCTCGACGGCCTTATCCGCCACTCCGGGCTTGCCGCCCAGAAAGTAGACGCGCCAGCCGTGCTTGGCGGCGGCGGCGGCGATCGTCTCGAGCAGCTCGATGCCCGGCAGCTTGGCGACCGCGCGGCCCTGGCGGCGCAGCGCCCAGACCACGCCCGAGCCGTCCGGCACGACGAGGCCGGTGTCGCGAATGATGCCCGCGAGCTCGGCGTCCGCCTGGGCCTGCATGGCCATCTCGGCGTTCAGCGTGACCACGCGCAGCGCCTGGCGCTGGGCGATCGCCTCGGCCACGCGACCGAGCGCCTCGTCGCGCGTGAGCAGGTCGACCGGCAGGTCGAGGACGAAAAGGCGCTCAAGCGTGGTGGGCATGGGCCGTCCTCGCGAGGGCGATCGCCGTCTCGGCGTTCGAGAGCGCCAGCGCGCGCCACTCGTCGCGCTTGGCTTGAAGCTCCAGCCGCAGCCCGGCGCGGTGCTCCCACAGCCGGTCGAGCAGCGACGAGACTTCATTCGAGGCCTCGAGGGCCGTCACGGATTCCACGCTCGGAAAACCGGCCCGATCCGCGAAGGCCTCGACCTTGGGGTCGTAGACCAGGGCGAGCGCCGGCACGGCGACCGCCGCGGCCATGATGAGCGCGTGCAGGCGCATGCCGATCATCAGATCGACGCGGCTGATGAGGCCGAGCATCAGCTCGGGCTCGACGGGCTCTTCGAGCGTCACCACGTGCGGCCGATGGGCGTCGGGACGCGTCTCGAGGCAGTTGCGCAGCTCACCCGCGAGCAGCTCGTCGTCCGGGCGGTGAAAGGGCAGCAGCAGTATCTGGGCGTTCCAGGCCGCGGCGTGCTGCGCGAGCACGGCGGAAAAGGCCTTGAGCTGGCGCTCGAACCAGGTGTGCCAGGGGCGAATTGCCACGGCGATCGTCGGCTGGCCGTCGAGTAGGCCCAGACGCGCGCGCAACGCCTCCACGCGCTCGGGAGAAGCCGGTTCCATCGCGAGCACGGGATCCGCCGTGAGGCCGACGCGGTCGATCGGCACGCCGCAACGCGCGAGCAATTCGCGCGAGGATTGATCGCGCACGGTGACGGCGTCGACGCGGCGCAACGTGCTGCCCACCAGCATACGGCTGGTCGGCAGATTCAGCGGGCCGACGCCCTGACCGAGCACCATCGTGCGCACTCCGAGAAACTGTGCCAAACCCACCAGCCCCAGGTAATAGGGGACGCTGCCGAGGCCCGTGACGTCTTGCAACAAGCTGCCGCCGCCGCTCACGAAGAGGTCCGACCGTCGCAGCGTGCGCCAAATAGCCGGCACGTCGAGTCGGTTCACCGCCTCGATACCGAGCCGTGCGCGCGTGTCCGCCGGATTGCCGGAAAGCGCGAGAAGCTCGGCGTCCGGCGCGAGCGCGCGCAACTGCTGGACCAATGCGGCCAAAATCGCCTCGTCGCCGAGATTGTTGTACCCATAATAGCCGGAAAGCACGATCCGCAGCGGATCGTTCCCCGAGCCCGTTTTCGACGGCGTGTCGCTTCGCGGCAAGGACGTCAGCACCCGCTAGCCCTTCTTCTGCTGTGCCAGCGCCCAGCCGACCTGCTCGGGCGAGCAGAAGCCGAGGCTGATCAGCGTCGAGCCCAACAGCTCGCCGGTCTCGGCTTGCTCTTGCAGGGCTTCGTCGAGCTGCTCCTCGCCGATGCAGCCCGTGGTGGTGAGAATCTGGCCCAGTTGCAGCTCCTCGAGCTGCAGATTGAGCACGCGCTCGATGTCCTCTTGCGTGACGAGCCCCTGGTGCATCAGCACCTCGGTGAGCAGCGCGCCGGGCTCGCGGCTCTGAATCTCGACGGCCGCGTCGACCTGCTCGGGCGTCACGATGCGGTGCAGCAGGAGCAACTGGCCGATGCGATTGTCCGCGATCACCTCGTCATCCATGAGGTAACTCGCGGGGAGCTCCGGCATCACAAACTCGGTGGCGTCGGTCGCCGGTTCGTTGGGCTCCAAGGGCATTCGGCACTCCTTGTTGGCAGGCAGATTCATCTTAAAAGGCCCGCGCCTGAGAGTCAATTACAGGAAGATGTCGTCTCCGAGCGGCTTTGAAGCCATCGAACATCGGATCGAGCGCGTACGGTCGGCTGCTGGCAGGCCTCGGCGGCGCACGCGCGCGGACGCACACCCTCCAATTAAGAATTATGTCACCCGTCGGCGTCTGTAATCGGTTTCACAGCCGCGGCCATTTCCGCGCTCTAAAATGGCCTCATTCGAGGTGATTCCATGCCCGTCCGGCGCCCGCCACGCATTCGCCCCAAGCATCCGATTCCCGCGCGCCCCTGGCGCATGGTGGCGCTGCTGGCGATCGTGCTCGCCACCGGCGCCTGGTGCTGGCCGCACCCGGACAAGCGCCAG